>CAUZQN010000275.1:0-4983 GCA_963581605.1 uncultured Binatia bacterium (SeqCode) | reverse complement strand
GGAAGATCGCTTACGCATGATCCGTGCCGTGCGCTTTGCTGCCCGACTTGATTTTCAGATCGCTCCGGAGACATTTTGTGCGATTCAGCGCTTCGCCCCGTCTATCAGCGATATCGCCTGGGAACGCATCGGGGATGAGGTTGTCAAAATTCTTACTGAAGGCGGGGCTCGTCGGGCCTTTGAACCGCTTGCCGAATCTGGCTTGTTACAGATTATCTTGCCTGAGATTGCGGCTATGCGGGGAGTGCAGCAATCGCCCGATTTTCATCCTGAAGGTGATGTGTTCGTGCATACCTTGTTGCTCCTCAGTCAGTTGGACGAACATGATCCGCCCAGTGAGACATTAGCCCTCGGGGCATTACTCCACGATGTGGCAAAGCCGCTGAGTCAGGGCCGTAAGGGAGAACGCATTACGTTTTATGGCCATTGTGAGCAGGGCGCTGATATGGCGGTCGAGATCTGCCAACGCTTGAAACGCTCTCGTGCAACCTGGGAGCGTGTGGCTTTTTTAGTGAAAAACCATTTACGTCTCCTGGATGCCCCCCGCATGCGTACGGCTACGCTCAAACGCTTTCTACGACTTGACGGGATTGAAGAACTCTTGGCGTTGGCCCGACTAGACGCCTTGGCTTCAAACGGCGATCTGAGTTCATATGAGTTCTGCCGGGAAAAACTCAACGAGCTAGGGCCGGAGGGGATAGCCCCAGCCTGCCTCCTGAGCGGACGAGATCTCATCCAACTCGGTTTTCAACCCAGCCCACAGTTTGGCGTCATCCTTCACGCCGTTGAAGAGGCACAGCTTGAGGGGCAGGTGCGGACGCGTGCAGACGCCGTCTCCTGGGTCGGACAGCGTTGGCAGCCAGAAACGCAGGACGTGGTCGAGACTAAGACGTACCCGCCGAAAGCGACGAATCGGTCGGATGGGTAGGCTGACGTGGATTGGGAAGATGAGACAGATGAGACAGTGCATCAGGCGCTGGGGCGATGAGGGGTAGCGTGACACGTACGGTCGTGCCGTGGTCGAGTTGGCTTTCGATCTGCAGCGAACCGCCATGCGCGAGGACGATGTGCTTCACAATAGCCAAGCCCAGCCCGGTTCCCCCCAGTTCGCGAGAGCGGGCTTTATCCACCCGGTAAAAGCGCTGCGTTAGGCGTGGAATGTCTGTCTCTGGAATCCCGCAGCCCGTGTCTGAGACTGCGATTTCGAGCCAGCTTGGCTCTGCCGCCGTCTCAGTACCGGCCTGGTCCATAGAGCTGGATGTTCCCCCAAATTCGCGTAGTTCGCCCTGTCCGTCCTGTCCAGCGTGTTGAGGCAGGACCTGGACGGACACCGTCACCTGCCCCTGAGCGGGCGTATATTTGACCGCGTTATCAATAAGATTAATCAGCACTTGGTGGAGGCGATCTCGATCGCCGTTGATCATTGGTAGAGAAGGCGGGAGATGCCGGGAGAGCCTGACTGTCCCCCGCTGGGCTTTTTCCTGCACAACGTCGAAGGCTGCATCGACCAGTTCGGAGACATATAACTCCTCGCGCTGCAGTTCCGTCCGTCCCAGTTCCAAGTTGGACAATGTGAGCAAGTCATCAATGAGGCGACTCAGGCGTTCAGAGTGACGGTCAATAATCGTCAAAAATCGCGTCGAGTGCTCAGGATCCTGAGACGCGCCGTTTAAGAGAGTTTCCGCATAGCCTTTGATCGCCGTCAGCGGTGTGCGGAGTTCATGTGAGACATTGGCCACAAAGTCTGCCCGGATGGATTCGAGTCGTTTCATCGGCGTGAGGTCATGACAGTCCAACACGTAGCCACTGGCTGGGGCCCCCCGTGTTCCGCTTTGCGACAGGCGCATAACGCTGACGGCAAGCTGGCGTGTTTCTTTGCCCTCGACCTCAATTTCCTGGCTTATGGTCTCGGTTGAGGTCGGCGATTCAGCACCGAGTCCTTGCTCAGCTAACAACTGATGTAGGACGGGATGGCGAGAAAACTCGTGAAACGGTCTGCCCAGCCAGTCTTCAACCGGGTCGAGACCAAACAGGTGTAAGGCTGCACGGTTACAGCGCACGATATTCCCGTCCAGATCGATCACGACAATGCCCTCGGTCATGCTCTGTAAGATGGCTTCGAGTTCTTTGTTTTCGTCCTGGAGCTGTTGGAGTTGTTGGGCTCGGACAGCGACAAGTCGGTGCAGAGAGTACTCTACCGCTCCCAGCTCGTCGTCTTTCCTGACCGGGAGGGTCGGGTGAGTATCTGGGTCCGAGGCATGAGCCAGAAAGGCCCTGAGTTCTTGCAAGCGACGGCGGAGTCGAGCACTCTGGCGGAGCGCACTGCCGATAGCGGTAATGCCACACACCAGAGCGATGGTCCAGACCCAGACGGGACGCGCGGAGGCGGGGAAGAGAAAGAAGAGCTGGAGGCTCAGCAGCGCCAGGATGGCAAGGCCGACCGGAAAGAGTATGGAAAAAGTGATGCTACTCTTCGCGTGCATACGATACTACTGTGCGTGTATGCGATGCTACTCTCCGAGTGCACCGGGGTTGAATTTATAACCTACACCTCGGACAGTGAGGATCAGGGTCGGGTTAGCGTCATCTTGCTCAATACGCTGGCGCAAACGGCGAATATGGACGTCGACAGTGCGGGACTCAACGTAAACATTATGCCCCCACACCAGATCGAGAATTTGCGCCCGGCTAAAGACGCGGTTCGGGGACCGGACAAAAAATTTGAGCAGCTCAAACTCGCGCAGACCAAGCGCGATGGGTTTCCCGTCAAGGACTACTTCATAGGTGTCGTAATCAATCCGCAGCCGACCCCGCGTATACATGTGATGCGGCCGGTCCAGGGTCGGTCCAGAGGTGCGACGCAAGACGGCCTTCACCCGGGCCACCAACTCGCGCGGGCTGAACGGCTTGGTGACGTAGTCGTCCGCGCCCATCTCGAGTCCTAACACTTTGTCGACCTCTGATGCGCGTGCGGTCAAGATCAAAATGGGCAGGCTGCGAGTTTCGTCCCTGGCCCGCAGTAGCCGACACACTTCAAGACCGGACAAGCCGGGCAACATGAGGTCAAGAATGAGGAGGGCGGGCCGTTGCGCAGAAGCCAACTTCAGGCCGACTTCACCATCATCTGCTTCGAGAACGATAAAGCCTTCGGTCTCCAGGTTGTAGCGCAGCAGGTCTCGAATATCTTTTTCATCTTCGACGATCAGGATTTTATGTTTGGGCTCCACCGCAACCGCCGGGGCATGTTGGGCCACCATAACATCCTGGTCCTCAGACCGAAGTAGGCAGGGGCGACACATGCCGGATGCTTTTCCCCTTCGCCATATAAATAACCATCTCAGCAATATTTGTGGCGTGGTCGGCCACCCGCTCAAGATATTTTGCAACAAACAGGGTACGGGTTGCGCGGCTGGCATACTCCGGTTCGTGTTGCATCCGAGATAATAGATCGTCAAAAATTTTGGCGGTCAGGGCATCAATCCGGTCATCGCGCTGGCAGACATCCAGCGCGAGATCGGGATCCGCACGCACGAAAGCGTCCAGGCTGTCACGGACCATAGACCGTGCGCCCTCGGCCATTTCCGGTAGTTCATGTTGCGATTTGAGCGGCGCTTCTTGATTCAGTTCGATAGCACGCTCGCAGATGTTTTCAGCGATATCACCCAGGCGCTCCAGGTCAGTCGAAATACGTAGACTGGTAGTAATAAAACGGAGATCTTTTGCTGCTGGTTGATGCAGGGCGAGCAGTCGAATACACGCCTCGTCAATCGTTACGTCGAGATAATTGACCATATGGTCTTGCTTAATGACTTTTTGAGCCAGCGTTGAATTGCGCTCAATGAGTGAGGTAACCGCATCCCCGATTTGTTTTTCGACAAGGCCGCCCATTTCCAACACCTTGGCGCGCAGCTGTTGGAGTTCTTCCTCATATTGTCGATCAGTGTGTAGCGGCATGGCGTCCCCCGTTTTTAGCCGATTTCGTCGATCTAGCCAAATCTGCCCGTAATATAGTCCTCTGTAGCTTGTTCTTCGGGCGCTGTGAACACTTTTTCAGTCCGCCCGAATTCTATCAACTCACCCAAATATAAAAAAGCCGTATAGTCTGATACGCGTGCGGCTTGTTGCATATTGTGGGTCACGATGACAATGGTGTATCGCTCTTTGAGTTCGTGAATGAGTTCTTCGATCTTTGCCGTTGCAATAGGGTCGAGGGCCGAGCACGGTTCGTCCATCAGCACAACTTCGGGTTCTACCGCAATGGTCCGCGCAATACAGACGCGCTGATGCTGCCCACCGGACAGCGCGAGGGCACTCTCGTGTAGGCGGTCTTTGACCTCATCCCACAAGGCTGCCGCCTTCAAGCTGCTCTCGACAAGTTCATCCAAGCGAACCCGGTTCTTGATGCCGAGCACACGCGGGCCGTAAGCAACATTCTCATAGATTGATTTGGGAAACGGATTGGGTTTTTGAAATACCATGCCGACCCGTTTGCGCAGTGCCGTAACATCAAGGGTCGGGTCGAGAATTTCTATACCGCCCATGGTGATACTGCCACTTGTGGTGCAGTCATCGATCAAATCATTGAGCCGATTTAAACAGCGCAGCAAGGTCGACTTACCGCAGCCCGATGGACCAATAAACGCGGTCACCTGGCCGCGAGGAATATCCATACTGATGTGCTTGAGCGCAGGGGCGTTGCCATAGCTGAGGCACAAATCTGCAATTCTGGCCTCCGGCGTCTGGTTTGATGCCGACACAAGCGAGACGCGGCCGTTGCCGGTCTCCGGACGGCGAGGTAGCGTCACTGCATGGCCGGATGCAGCAGAGGTCGATTTTTCTCGGTCTTCCATACCAGGCTCTTTAAAATACACCAAAGCGCAACCGACTGCGTAGCCGGTTACGTATGGCAATAGCCACAAGATTCAATGCAATCACTATCACAATTAAGAACAAAGTGGTCATAAATACCATAGGTTTCGCCGC
>CAUZQN010000274.1:0-4996 GCA_963581605.1 uncultured Binatia bacterium (SeqCode) | reverse complement strand
AGCACTATAGCGGAATTGATTGGGTCGATATCCGTTTCCGCAATAGACGTGGCGGTCATTCATCTCTCAAGTCGGCTGCTCTTCTTCGCCATGCACTCCAACTCTATACACAACTCCGCCAGTGTTTTTCGGCTATCCGAAAGTCCGAACAGACATTCCCACGGCGAGGTAGCAATCAGGCTGTAAAATAAATTTTCATCACAGCAGACTTACCACCGACTCGATTTTCAATCTGTGCGACTATGACAAATCCAAGCCGTTCGTACAGCCGCTTAGCCGGATTATTCGCTCGCACACTGAGCACCGTACCGGGGTGAACGTGACGCGCTTCCTCTAGCAGTCGCGTTAACATAGCGGAACCAATCCCAGATCCAAGCGACTCGGGCCGGACGGCGATAGCGAGTTCGGGCAGGCCCGGATCAACATAGTCGTACGCCGGGGAACCGCTGGGCATGCGTCTCACCCACGCCGCTCCAACCTTCGCCTGGGTCTGCGAGTCTATAGCAATCACACCAACATCCCCCGTCCCACCCCAATTCGTCACGTATGGCGCAAGGTCAGGGTTCGTCTTGGCCGACTCTAAAGGTTCTTCACCTTCGTCCATATGAGCTGCGTAGTAGAGCATTTCCCACAAGAAGGATTCATCTTCTGTGGTGACAAGTCGGATACGGTAGTCCATCACATTCCTACACGGTGCTAACGGGGTCGCTGGTAGGCCTGGGCATACAGAGGTAGCGCAATACCCGCACGGAGTTGAGGATCAGCTATTGGAGCCTGAGGTGTTAATTGCAACGGAATTTCGCCCGCCCAGCAGTCGAGTTGATAGTCCGCATCTGCATCTACCGGCGGACCAGTCCGAATCTTGACTGACACTTCGACTAACGGCACCCGGATTACACTCGTCGCTTTGAGCTCTTGCGCTGACGGTCCACGCACGTCGTCCCAGCGCTCAGGCATGACATGATCCACAATAGCTCTGAGCGCCGTATTTTTTTCATCCAGGTCAGTCACTTCTTTTGCCCGACCGAGAATGACGACAGAGCGATAATTCATAGAGTGATGAAACGCGGAGCGAGCCAGAACCAGACCATACAACAGCGTCACGGTGACACATACCGGAAAATCCTCACCAATGGAGTGCAACATGCGGCTCGCCGCCGAGCCGTGGATATAAAGACGATCATCGATCTGCGCGTAGATAGTCGGAATGACATACGGCTGCCCATCTACGCTGAAGCCGACGTGGCAATACAGGCCCTCGGCCAATATGGCACGGACAAGTTTGCGGTCGTACGACCCGCGTTCCGGCATGCGGCGCAATCGGGTCTGCTCGGTTCGTTCAAAATCTGACATTGACATACCTTTCTTTTTGTAATAGTACAAATTAATGAAAGTAGCAGTACAATATCCCATTGCAGGAAAAAACGCAAGCGAAATTACAGCCAGCATTGAAAAGCACATTGTGGCGGCTCGGATTCCGGGTGGAGCCGCCCTGCCGCCGGTCCGTACATTGGCGACTTTTTTGGGTGTCAGTCCAGCCACTGTGGCTTCAGCCTATAAGAGTCTGCAAGCCCGTGGGATTCTGAGTGCGCAGGGGCGCAACGGCACCAAGGTCAGCTTGCGGCCGCCTTTGCCCACGCGACCGAGCGACCAGATTGCCGCTCACTTACGCAATCTTGCCGAAGGCAATCCGGATCCGGCACTCTTGCCTCAGCTCAAAAGTGTTTTTCAGCAACTCGATGGTCAGCCCGTCCTGTATAGTGGTCCGCCCAACCGTCCGTCTCTGCTCACGCTTGCGGCAAAACAGTTCGCAAGCGACCACATTCCGGCAACATACCTCGCTCTGATGGGCGGTGCGTTAGACGCGATTGAACGGATTCTTCAAGCCCATCTCCGTCCCCGCGATCGCGTGGCCGTAGAAGACCCAGGTTTTAATGAAATCTTTGATCTGGTTGGTGCGCTCGGCCTTGTGGTCATCCCGGTAGCCATTGATGAGTGTGGTCTTATCCCGGCTGCACTAGAGCACGTTCTCGCAAATGGAGTGCACGCCTGTATTTTTACGCCGCGCGCCCAAAATCCCATGGGTGCCGCAGTGGATGCGCAACGGGCCAAAGCCCTGCGCAAAGTCCTTGACGCATATACAAACGTGCTCGTTATCGAAGACGATCACGCCGGCCCGGTGGCTGGCGTTTCAGCCCATACCGTCTGCCATACGAAAAAAGAACGCTGGGCAGTCGTACGCTCGGTCTCAAAGTCACTGGGGCCCGACCTGCGCTTGGCCCTGGTTACGGGAGATGCCACGACCATTGCCCGCATTGAAGGGCGGCAACGGTTAGGCGCGGGTTGGGTCAGCCATATTCTGCAGCAGTGTGTTGAGATCCTATGGACCACGGCGCGCACGGAGCAGCAGCTCCAAACAGCGGCAGACACCTACATGCGGAGGAGAACCGCCCTCCTCTCCGCTCTAGCAAGTCACGGCATTCCCGCCTATGGGCGGTCAGGCATGAACGTCTGGATTCCTGTTCGTGAGGAAGTCAGCGTTGTGACCGGTTTGGCAACCCAAGGCTGGGCGGTCCGCGCGGGCGAGCGCTATCGGCTGAGCAGCCCTCCAGCAGTACGGATCAATATCTCAACACTCACACCACAAGAAGCGTCACGTCTGGCCCAAGACCTTGCCCACATTCTACGACCAACCCAACACACACACTCGGTCTAGCCTTTTCTGCTAAATAAATTCTCCTTTAGCAATCGATATGACCTTCCCACCAACGGCAACCGCAATCTGTCCGTCGCTCTCTTGCGCTTGGAGGAGGAGGAGCGACGGGCGGTCGATTTCATAGCCTTGTTCGGATCGCACGTCGATCTGATTGCTGCCCCAGTAATGGTGTTTGAGCAAATATCCAGCCAGACATCCATTCCCGCTCCCAGTGGCAGGGTCTTCCGGGACAGCGTAGTACTCGGCGAAGACGCGGACGTTGACCTGATTCTGGGGCTGATAGGTCTCTGGGCAAAACACGAGAATAGATTTTGCCCATTGCTGTTCGATTAAAGCAAAGTATTTGTCCCTGGCAACCTGAATGCGTCGCACCCTCTTCAGGGTCTTTAACGGAACAACAATATGTGGCAGTCCAGTCGAGACTTCCTCAACTGGGAATCGTTCATCCAGGTCTGCAGGCTTGAGTCCCAACACCTCAGCCATATTTTTGGGATCGAGCTGTTGACCGAATGTTGCCTCTTTTTGCTGCATCCACAGGATGTCCGCCTCGCCACCGTCATAGGTAAACGTCACCGGAATCTGTCCTACGGTGAGATTGAGAATGACTTGCTCTACAGGCTCCTGCAGTATCTCTCTCTGGATGACATACGCCGTACCCAAGGTTGGATGCCCGGCAAAAGGCACTTCCTCCTTTGGGGTGAAGATGCGAACGTCATAGCCCCCATTAGGCTGGCTTTCGGAGGCAATAAACGTTGTCTCTGAGAAGTGCATCTCTTTGGCAATGCTTTGCATCTGCTCGTCAGTGAGGTCGCCTGCGTTTAAGCAGACGGCAAGCTGGTTGCCGGTAAATTTTGTCTCGGCAAACACATCAACAATATGAAAAATGCGGGCATTCATGTGCTGTGTCCTTTTTTATCATCCACATGTTTTGCACCCGTTTCGGCAAGCAGTTCCGACAGATTTCGGATAATCAGATCGGGCTGGACATTCTGGTCCGCTTCGGCCGCCTCGTCTGCCCTCTGGTCTTGCTGGGCGTTAATCCACACCGCAGCCAGCCCGACGCCTTTAGCCCCAACAATATCTCGCTTGAAATTATCACCCACAAAGACAATCTTGGAGCGCTCTTCCTGAAAAACTGACACTGCCTTCTGAAACGGGAACGACGCGGGTTTGACATAGCCATGCTCAGAAGAAAAGAGCACTAGGTCGAACAGGTCCTGCACTCCAGCCCGTTCGAACTCATGTAAAAACAGCGCACTAGGAGAAAATATATCGGATATCACTCCCAGCCGGTGAGTTTGACGGAGTTCTCGCAGCGCTTCGGCATGGGTTTCCGGAATCGTACCAACCTCGTGTATAGCAAAAGTCTGTTCGAGCAGATCAATCTCACTCGCAGGCAGACCTTTTGTGTCAGTACGCGTGCTGTCAGCACGCGTGCTGAGATAGTGCCGGACTGCCGGAAACGGCAGCGATACCGTCCACTGGTCGTAGTCCGTCTGCATCGTCTCAATGACTACGCGAATCACTTGCTGGACACGCTGATCATCAAGCGTCTTTCCGCCAACCTGCCGATACGTCACGGTAAAGTTCTCGTCCTCGGAAAAACGGTCAACACCAAACATAAAGGTCTTGGCCATATCCAGCAGGATCACATGAAATTGGTCGACAAAACGCATCAGACCTCCTGACATCTTTTTCTCTATCTCTCGACAGTCGATGAGGGGAAGGGGTAGAAGGAAAGCTGTGTAGCAAAGGAGGGACAAGATGAGCCAATTCGAAGATTATGCCAATAAGTACGAAACGATGAAAATGCAGCGCCGCGACGGCATTCTGGAAGTGACCTTCCATACCAACGATGGACCGCTGGTATGGAACGAGCCTGTCCACCGGGAAATTGGACATGCCTGTGTCGACATCGGCGCCGATCCGGACAACAAAGTTGTCATCCTCGCCGGAACAGGTGACTCTTATTGTGCGGATATTGATTTTGCCAGCTTTGGCGACAGCCTGGGTACTCCGCGCGGATGGGACACGGTGTATTGGGAAGGTAAACGCCTGTTGATGAATCTGCTCGATATTCCTGTCCCTATGATTGCCGCAGTGAACGGGCCGGCACTCATCCATGCAGAGATCCCTGCTCTGTGCGATATCGTACTGGCATCCGACACCGCGGCCTTTCAAGACGCGCCCCACTTCCCAAATGGTATCGTGCCTGGCGACGGCGTCCATCTGGTCTGGCCTTTGCTTTTGGGAGCAAATCGAGGACGCTATTTTCTTCTG
>CAUZQN010000273.1:0-5007 GCA_963581605.1 uncultured Binatia bacterium (SeqCode) | reverse complement strand
GTGAGTTGTTTGAGCACACGCCTGACAAACAGGGGGTGGTCGAGCGGGAAATATATGACTCCATCTGCTTCCGGGCAGTGCTTGAGGGCTGCCGCATACGCGGTGGTCGTCTGGACGGAAATCAGCAGAGGCCGGTCGGGGAAGCGCTGTTTAAGGGTTTGCAAGAATGGCCGGGTGGCAAGGAGTTCACCGACGGACGGCGCGTGGAGCCACAGGGGAGATGCACGCTGGGCCAGTGCGGAGACTGCTGGGGGAAGAAAGCCGAGCCGTTGAGACAGTCCTAGACGGTAACGTGGGCGCAGCAAGAGGGCTAGGATCGCAAACGGAAGCGCGATCAGGGCCAATACCGAAAGAAGCAGATTATAGAGAATGAGACTCATCCCTGGTCGAAATACGCATCGGCTTGGCGTGTAATGGCGAGCAAACGCTCTTCCAATTCTTGGCGCTTGTGTTCCATTTGTTCCGGCGTGGCATCCTTTGGGACGAAAATGGGTGGTCCGACTACATACACCACACGACTGAAGGGGAACGGGATCATAAGCCGGTCCCAACTTTTAATCCGCATATGCCAGGCGGCGCTATAGGTGGTCGGATAGACTGGCGCACCGGTGGCGCGCGCCATCTGCAGTATGCCGGATTTGACTCGGTCGCGTGGCCCGCGTGGTCCGTCCGGAACCACAATCAGATCGTAGCCGAGTCGATGCGCCGCGACCATACCTTTGAGGCCGCCGACCCAACCCCGGGACGAAGAACCGCGAACGGCTGCTATACCGAATCGCTTGAGGACACGCCCGACAATCTCGCCGTCGCGGTGGACACTGTTCAACGTGACGGCCTTGTGGCCTTGATAGGCAAAGCGCATGAGCAGAATCCGACTATGCCAAAAAACCATGATGACTTGGTCGCCCCGCTTCCAGCGGGGAAGCAAATCACCTGACCAGATGTAGTGTTTTCGCGTAGTGACTTTGAGGAACCACAGCACAGCAAAAGCCAGACCGGCCCACATACGGATCTTGAGTTCTTCGCCGAATGGAAACTGGGGCTGTCTGCCTAAGGGGTCGACGTGATCTGCTTGATCTGCATGGTCTGTGTGATCTGCCTGACCTGCTTGACCTGGCGTCCCGGTGGGCATGCGTAGAGAATCGGACATAGGGCTAGGCCGCCGGAAGTGGCACTTCGCGGAACTGCAGCTCGTATAAACGTCGGTAATGCGTGTTCTGTGCCAAGAGTTCCTGGTGCGGTCCCTCTTCCACGATGGTGCCGTTGTCCAGGACAACAATCCGGTCTGCGCGGTGTATGGTGGACAAGCGATGGGCGATGACGAGGACCGTCCGGCCTATCATGAGACGTTCGATAGCCGCCTGGACCAGACGTTCCGACTCATTATCAAGCGAGGATGTTGCCTCGTCGAGTATTAAGACAGGCGCGTTTTTTAGGAGTGCGCGGGCAATGGTGAGCCGTTGCCGTTCCCCGCCGGAGAGGCGCGCGCCTAGCTCACCGATCATGGTGTCATAGCCCTGCGGCTGGGCCAGGATAAATTCATGCGCGTGCGCGGCTTTGGCCGCAGCAATGACCTCGGCCTCGGGTCGTTCGGGCATACCGTACGCAATATTGTTCCGCACCGTGTCGTTAAACAAGAACGTCGCTTGGGTGACAATAGCGATCTGGGAGCGCAGTGAGGCTAAGGTGAGGTCGCGCACGTCCATGCCGTCACAAGTGATCTGGCCGCCACTGACATCGTAGAAACGCGGGATAAGGTCTGCCAGGGTGCTTTTTCCGCCCCCACTGGGTCCGACCAGGGCGACGACCTGGCCTACGCCTATGCTGAGATTGACATTGCGTAAGACCCAATCTTCCTGGTAGCGAAATGAGACATTGTGGAACTCTATTCCTTGACTGAAACTGGTAATGGAGCGGGCCTGGGGGCGCTCTTCCACATCGCTGCGTGCATCCAGGATCTCAAAGAGACGTTCGGCTCCGGCCAGGCCGGCTTGGACTGCAGTGTTCGTTCGGGTCAGGTGCTTGAACGGTTGATAGATGAGCAGCATGGCAGTCAGAAAGGCGACAAATCCGCCCTGCGTTCGCTCGCCCTCAATTACGCTCGCACCGCCATACCACACAACGGCGGCAATACCACAGGCCGCGAGCAGCTCGACCATGGAGGGCACAAAGGCTTTCAGACGTCCGGCCTGGATCGCATGGCGATACAGACGATGGTTCTCGGCAGCAAAACGGGAGTTTTCATACGCTTCCATGCCAAAGGCTTTGACCACGCGAGTACCCTGAATGGTCTCTTGGAGCAGGGCTGACAAATAGCCGAGCGATCCTTGGCCTTTGCGGCTCAAGCGGCGAACCTTTTGGTAGATCCGCATGAGTGGCAGTATCGTGGCGGGGAAGGCAATAAAAGCGAGGGACGCCAGCACCCAGTCTTTTAAGAAGGCCACCACCATGAGGACTATGAGTGTGGTCGCGTCGCGCATCATTGAGGCCGTGGCTTGGGTAAGCGCTTGGCGCACGAGCAAGGTGTCGCTGGTCACCCGTGAGATAAGGGTGCCGGTGGGATGGCGCTGAAAAAAAGAAAGGGACAAGGATTGGAGATGGGTATTCAGCGTATTGCGTAAATCTTCAACAATCCGCTGGCCAACATACTCCATGAGATAGACGTGGCCAAAATTACACACGCCCCGCAAGCAAAAGGTGAGGATAATGATGAGGGGCAGGGTATGCAGTGCATCAAGATCCTTTTTCGCAAAAATATCGTCAAAGACGTGTTCTACAAGAAAAGGCAGAGCCCCATTGGTTGCGCTAAATAAGACCATGCAAATGACCGCAGGTATAAACGCGCGGAACAAATACGGTCGTAAAAAAGGCAGCAGACGGCGATAAATATCCATAAGCAGTGTTTCTATGAGCGTCTATTACGTTGGATGAGCGCAATGAGCGAGAGCCATGGGGCACCGTTCGCCCGCTCCTCAGCAGCTGGGTGCTCTCTACCTACCTTCCAACATTTGGGCAATCAAACCGGCCGCCCGCTTGGCTGCGCCGGGTTCTCCGAGACGTTTCCGAACCTCGCGTAATCCCTCTTGGGCTACGCTATATGTGTGTGTATTCGTAAGCAACTGCCGGGCTGCGGCCGCAATATTCGGGGCGGTCACCTGGCCTTGAATGAGCTCAGGAACGACACACCGCCCGGCAATAAGGTTGGGCATGCCGATGTACGGCACCCGGACAAACAAGCGGGCCAGGGCGTAGGTTAATGGGGCCATGCGATACACGATAACCATAGGCCGCTCCAGCAGTGCGGTCTCTAGTGTGGCCGTGCCGGAGGCCACGATGGCGAGGTCAGCGGCGTGCAGCAGGTTATAGGTATCGCCCTGAATGACCTGCATGCTCGTGGAGTGGGCTTCTACTTCGGCCCGCAGCGTTTGCTGATCAAGCGTAGAGGCCACAGCGAGGACGAATTGATACGTATCACCCAGGGCGGTCGCCGCTTGCAGGAGGGGTGGGAGCAGGTAGCGTACTTCCTGGGTGCGGCTACCCGGTAAGAGCACAATAGTCTTTCGGTTCGGATCGAGCTGATAGCGCTGCAGCGTATCAGTCCGGGACCGAGTCGGCCGCACCCGATCAACAAGTGGATGGCCGACAAATTCAACCGAGCAGCCGTGCGCGGCGTAGAAATCCGGTTCAAAAGGAAAGACTGCGGCCAGCAAATCTACCCGCTTGGCGATGGTATAGACCCGCCGCTTGCGCCAGGCCCAGACCTGCGGACTAATATAGTAAAAAACGCGTACGCCAACGCGTTTGGCAATTTTTGCCAAACGTAAATTAAATTCCGGAAAATCGATCAGCACCAGGAGGTCGGGAGGATCGGTGCGCAGCAGGGCTGTCAGCTTTCGATAGGTGCGCAGGATAGCGCGGACCTTATCTGCGGCTTCAAACAAGCCCATGCCGGCGATGGTTGCTGTATCTACCAAGATTTGCATGCCGACGCCGCGCAGCGCCGGTCCGCCTACACCGAAGACTTCGATCTGAGGCTGTTGCGCTTTGAGGGCCAAGACCAGATCGGCCCCGTGCAAGTCCCCGGACGATTCTCCCGCAACCAGCAGAATCCGCACTAGGGAATCTCCAAGACCTCGACAATGCGCTCGGCTTCTTCCAACGCTTGGAGCCCATCCTGACCGCTGACAATCGGCGTGCTGCGTTCCTGAACGGCGCGAATAAAGGCTCGAATCTCCTCCTCCAGCGCGTCTTCGCCACCAACTTCTCGCTCTTCGAAGGATAGGTTGGGCATGCCGGTCGGATCTGATGCGGGTGCGCGGCGGCAGATGCGGATGGTATGCGCGCCGTAATCAACCACGAGATAGGTATCCTGCTGGAAGACGCGCATCTTGCGTTCCTGTTTGAGGGCAACCCGACTGGCGGTGATATTAGCAATACACCCTGAGGCAAACCGCAAGCGGACGTTGGCAATATCCGGTTCGCTTGTCAGCACCGGCACGCCAAAAGCTTCGCGTGAGACCACGGGTGAGCGGACGAGGCTCAAAATCACGTCCAGGTCGTGGATCATGAGATCTCGAATAACGTCCACGTCCGTTCCCCGTTCAACAAAAGGGGCGACACGCTGGCATTCAATAAAGCGTGGGGCGGTGAGAATGCCGCTCAGCGAGCGTAGGGCCGGATTAAAGCGTTCCAGATGCCCGACCTGGAGTATGCGTCCATACTGAGCCGCCCTATCTACGAGATCGTGTCCTTCTGCCCCAGTTGCCGCCAACGGTTTTTCGACTAAAACATCGATATTGCGAGTCAGAAAGTCGCGTGCGACAGCATGGTGGCAGTGTGTCGGGACAGCGATGCTGACGCAGTCTACCTTCCCAAAAAGCTCGTGGTAATCGGTCAAGGCCGTTGTCTGACACTCAGCAGCAATCTCTGCTGCGCGTGCCGCATCAGTATCCACAACGCCGACCAAGTCCACGTTTTCTAGGCGGGCGTATTTTTGGGCGTGAAAGC
>CAUZQN010000272.1:0-5051 GCA_963581605.1 uncultured Binatia bacterium (SeqCode) | reverse complement strand
CGTACAGTGAAAGAGCGCCTTGACCTCTCAGCGAGAGATCTTGGAGGGATGACAGCAGACGGTCACGACGACAGCGGACGAGCCATGCGGCTTGCTCTCAGTGCGAAAAGCAGCTAGAGCGAAGCGTTGGCCAGCGAGACGTTTGCCAAGGCTTCGTTGCTACAGATGCGCTATGGCAGAAAGTCCAATCGTAATCATTGGGGCTGGTCCGGCGGGCCTCACCGCAGCCTACGAGCTCATGAAACATGGCCGGCCGGCGACTATCCTAGAAGCAGATAACCGGGTTGGAGGCTTGTCCCGTACAGAGCGCTATCAGGGCTATCGCTTTGATATCGGCGGCCATCGCTTTTTTTCGAAGGTGCCGCTTATTAACGACGTATGGCAAGAGATTCTGGGCGAGGATTTCTTACTCCGCCCCAGGCTGTCGCGCATCCATTACCGGGGTCACTTTTTTGATTACCCGCTGAAAGCCTCGAACGCCATAGCCGGACTTGGCCTGGTGGAGGCCCTACGCGTCATTTTGAGTTACACCAAGGCCCAACTCTTCCCGTATAAGCCGGAGGAAAATTTAGAAGAGTGGGTGGCGAACCGTTTTGGGTATCGACTGTATCAAATCTTTTTTCGGACCTATACGGAGAAAGTATGGGGCATGCCGTGTACCGAGATTGCCGCAGACTGGGCAGCCCAACGCATCAAGGATCTCTCTCTGTGGAAGGCACTCCGGGCTGCGTTGATCGGGTCGTGGGGAACACGCGGCGACCAGGTCATTACCACACTGATCGACCAGTTTCATTATCCCCGCCTGGGACCAGGCATGATGTGGGAAACGTGCGAGTCCCGGCTGAGTGCCGGCGGCAGCCAGACTATGCGTGGTGTGCGCGTTGAGCAGATTGCGCACCACAATGGCCGCGTGACTCAGGTCATGGGTCGAACGTCCCAAGGCGAACGTCTGAGCTTTGAGACGCACGCCTGCATTTCAACCATGCCCCTCCAAGAACTCATTTTGGCCCTGACCCCAGCACCCCCATCCGAAGTTGTGCAAGCGGCACGCCAACTGCGCTACCGTGACTACCTGACCGTGGTTTTGATTGTCAAACAAGCGGATGTTTTTCCGGACAACTGGATATACATCCACTCCCCTGAGGTACGCATGGGGCGCATTCAGAATTATAAAAACTGGAGCCCGGAGATGGTTCCCGATCCAAGCCGAACCTCACTCGGACTCGAATATTTTCTGTGGGACACGGATGACCAGTGGACATGGTCGGATGAACGACTCATTGAACGCGGCATTTGGGAGGGCGGCCAGATTGGCTTGATTCAGCCACGCGATGTCGAGGATAGTACGGTCGTTCGCATGAAAAAAGCCTATCCCGTATACGATCAACACTACGTTCAGCACGTGGCAACCATCCGCCGCTATCTTGAACGCTTTCAGAATCTACAGACAGTCGGGCGCAATGGCTTGCATCGCTATAATAATCAGGACCATTCGATGTTGACCGGCATCTATGCGGCCCGAAACATCGTAGGAGAAGTCTGCGATGTGTGGACGGTGAATACCGAAGAGACCTACCATGAGGAGGGGCGCGCAGTCTCCGCTACGGCGGGAGATCGTCTTGTCCCGTAACAGATTCCTGTTCCCCGGATATAGCGGGCCAGTGTAAAGAAATACCAGACATATAAATGTCCGGGATAACGACTGGTTGAAAAAAAGATGCTATGCTTTCTGGCCTACGCATGAGGAGGCAAGGAACTATGCAACACCGAGGATTCCGCAGCAGCATCACGACCCAAGGACGACGCATGGCGGGTGCGCGTGCCCTGGTCGAGGACGGCGATATTATCAAGATTGACATTCCCAACTGTTCGGTCAATGTCTTGCTTTCAGACGAGGAGCTGGCCGAGCGGCGCAAAAAGATGGAAGCCAAAGGCAAAGACGCCTATCGGCCAATAAAACGCAAACGCCATGTGTCGGCGGCACTGCAAGCCTATGCCGCTCTCACCACGAGTGCGGCACGGGGCGCGGTACGCGATGTGACCCAGGTGCAGCACGGGCGGTAGGATGCCCCGGCATCCATCTACGGCTACTCGTAGGGTGGGTAGAACGTAGTGAAACCCACCGAATAAATGGTGGGTCTGAAGGACTCAGCCTACCTCATACAGTAAGGACCACGTCATGAGCGACCAAATCAAATTCCTGCTGGACGAAAGCCAGATGCCGAAGGCGTGGTATAACATCAATCCTGATATGCCGGTGCCGATGCTGCCGCCGCTGCATCCGGAAACAAAACAGCCGGTCACGCCCGAGTACCTCAACACCTTTACGCTTACGGCTCTGCTCGCCCAGGATATGAGCCAGGAGCGCTATATTGAGATTCCTGGGCCTGTGCGCGATATTTATAAACTCTGGCGTCCGACGCCTTTTCTTCGTGCCCGGCGCTTAGAGCAAGCGCTCCAGACTCCGGCGCATATCTATTACAAATACGAGGGCGTCAGTCCGGTCGGCTCACACAAACCTAATACCGCGGTGGCTCAGGCGTTTTACGCCAAAGAAGAAGGCATCAAAACCCTGACAACGGAGACGGGTGCGGGCCAATGGGGCACGGCGCTGGCCATGGCCTGCAATATGTTTGGGCTGGGTTGCGAAGTGTATATGGTCCGTATCTCGTACCAGCAGAAGCCGTATCGTCGCTATGTCATCGAGACCTATGGGGCCGAGGTCTACGCCAGCCCGTCGGACCGGACCGAGGTCGGGCGCAGATTCCTGGCTGAGGACCCAGAGCATCCCGGCTCACTCGGCATGGCTGTCTCAGAAGGTATTGAGGCTGCCCAGAAATCCGGCGGCACGAAGAAATACTGCCTAGGCTCTTTTCTGCCACACGTTCTGCTGCACCAAACCATCATCGGCGAGGAGACGTTACTCCAGCTAGAAATGGCGGGCGAGTATCCGGACATTGTAATCGGCTGCGCCGGGGGAGGATCAAATTTCGCTGGGTTTGCCTTTCCGTTTATCCGGGAAAATCTGAAGCACGGCAGGAACACGCGGATCCTGGCAGTAGAACCTGCCGCCTGCCCGACCCTGACGAAAGGCTCGTTCACCTGGGATTGGGCCGACGCCGGTGGTATCGCGCCCATCTGTCAGATGTATACCCTGGGTCATTCTTTTATGCCGGCAACCATTCATGCCGGCGGGCTGCGCTATCATGGCATGGCCCCGCATGTGAGTGCCCTGGTCAATGGCGGGTATATTGAGGCAACGGCCCTCGACCAAGTCGATACCTTTGAGGCCGGGGTCACGTTTGCCCAAGCGGAAGGCATTGTACCGGCGCCGGAATCCAACCACGCGATCTGTGCCGCTATTAATGAAGCCGTCATATGTCGCGAGAGTGGTGAGAAGAAAGTCATTGCTTTCAATCTGAGCGGGCACGGCCACTTCGACATGACCGCGTATGCCGACTACCATGCCGGCAAGCTGGAGCGGTATGAGTATCCGACTGAGGCAATAGCAAAGGCCTTGCAGTC
Source organism: uncultured Binatia bacterium (SeqCode) (assembly GCA_963581605.1). Classification (GTDB taxonomy): domain Bacteria; phylum Desulfobacterota; class Binatia; order Bin18; family Bin18; genus Bin18. Next base: position 1,526 of record CAUZQN010000272.1, on the reverse strand, counting down.
CGTGCCTGAGGTCTCGTTTCCGGGGTAATTTATTTCGCCCGCCCTACCACCTGCCGCATGCGCTCCAACAACGTCTCCCGCTCTCCTTGCCACCAGCGTTTGGACGGCATGCGGCTCCCAAAGCCTAGAGCGATATCGAGCTGCAGCATGGCCCGCCGAAGCCAGGTTCCGGCCAGCCAGCGGCCCACACGCGTATACCAACTTGAGAAGTCTTTATTGTACGGACAGACTCGGACACAGATTGAACAATCGCTATTCTGCGCAGCCCAATAACCAAAACACTTCTCGCCATCGACCGTCCATTTGACTACCCCTTTGATGTTGGACTGGTTGTAGACGGTGTCCGAAGGCGGACTTGAAGGGATGGCGTTAACCGGACAGCCGGCCGAACAACGCTGACAGATATTGCAAAACTCTTTGACCCCAAACTGAATCGGTGTATCAAGCGCCAGCGGCAAGTTCGTAAAGATCTTCCCGAGCCGGACACGTGGACCAAATTCTTTCGTTATCAAGAGGCCATGCCGGCCATACTCGCCCAGGCCGGCTTTGATTGCATACGGAATCGCCAGCGCTGAGTCGTTCATACTGGCGATGGCGTTATAGCCCAGATTGCGGATGTACTGAGCGAGCGAGAGCACGACCAGTGCGTCGTGTGAATACCCCAAGCCGGTCGCTGCGCCGCTGAGGGCTGAGGGAACGGTCCGAATCAGATCGTAGTCCATGGCCTGCGCGATCACGACGACAGTCGGCAGCCCTTCAGGAATTTCCTGCGGCTTCTCGCGTTTGCTCATATCGCTGAACTTGTTGACGTACATCCAGCGTTCGTCATAGTCGGTAATGCCGATCAGGTCTGCGCCTAAGCCTTTACCGACTCGTTTGATCTCAGCCGCGGCCTCTTCCGGGCTGCCGAGATCCATTTGTTCGTCAGCAACATCCCGGTACAACGTGAACTCGTCATTGAAGCCCTCACGACGATCTTCGTCTTGTTTGAGTTCCGTAAAAATATCGCTCACGTGCCAGGTCGCATTACGCAGCGCATAATCCTTTTGCGTAAAGCCATCGACCTTACGCCAGGTCTTGAGCGGCTCACGATAGGTTTCGTAGAACAACTCGGTCTTCCGATTCCGAATGCGCTTATCCCACCACGAGCGACGAAAGACATCGTCCTTTTGATTGAAACGCTCGAAGCTGGGCAACAGCCGAAATCCAGCCGCGTTGTCTGCGGTCCGTGCCGGACTGTTGCCTGCAGGTATTGAATCCGTTTCGGACGGAGTTATCGGTATAGCTTGACCTTTGGTAGTCGGCATAGCTCTTCGTCTCTCCTCCCATGAGGATATAAAAATCACACCCTTTTAGATCTTCAGAAAATAGCTTAATTTTACAATAACGATATGAGGCCAGTAATAAGAGATTGTCCCATCCGCCGGTAGAGTTTGAGAGAGTGGACAAGATCATCTGATAGCCTTATGCGGCGCGGGCGGCAAGGGAGCGCGGGCCCAGCGCGGCAATCAAGGCGGCGGCCTGGG
>CAUZQN010000271.1:0-5070 GCA_963581605.1 uncultured Binatia bacterium (SeqCode) | reverse complement strand
CCGTACAGGGTGACCAAGGCACTGCCCAGGAAAGTCGTCGCCGTTACGGTTGTACTGCCTATATAGCCCAACATTTCATACCGGGTCACCACGCGGACAAACTGCTCGCCTAGCGTCCCAAGCCGCCCAAGCTGTATCTGTTCTGCTCCAAACTGTTTGACGAATCTAACGGCCGACAGCGACTCAACTAAGAACGCTGAAATCGAAGCGTTCAACTCCCGTACGCGGCGCGTTTGCTCAACCATATAGGGCTGTACCTTACGCACTCCATAAATTTGCAAGGGCACGACAAGCAGACTCAGCAGAAACAGCTTCCAGTTCAGCCAGACTAAAAACCCAATGGCGGCAAAAAGGACGAAGATATTCATCACAAACGTGAACGCAGCGTCCGTCAGAACAGACTGAATCTCCGCAATATCGGTATTCAGTCGGGAGAGAAGATCGCCCACCCGAGCTTGGGTATGAAAACGGAGGGACAAGTTCTGCAGATGGCCAAAGAGATGCAGCCGGAGCGCAAACAACACCCGCGCCGTCACCTGTGTATAGACATACCGATTGATCGCACCAACCCCATAGCTCAGGACGGTGACGCCGACCATGATTCCACACAGCGTAAATAAGAGCGACAGGTCACGCGCCAGCAGTACGTCGTCAATCAGAATTTTGGTAAACAGCGGCCAGAGCAGTCCGAGTACGGTCGCGAACAGGGACAGCAAAAAGACCAGCACGATCCTGCGTATATAGGGCAGCACAAAAGGCGAAAGACGCTGGAAGCGGGCGAATGAAGAAGCGAGCTGCATTCCATTTTTCCTGAGAGTCGCACCCAGAGACAGAGGGACGAGTGCGACTGTAGCCTACTCGACCCAAGTCCGAAATACTCCGCAGTACTCACTTGCATTGCATCCAGTGACGAGACGACGTAGGCTCTAGGAACAAAACATGAGTTTTGACACGCAGTGAGGTCTTATGTGACAGCGCCTTCCTCAGCAGATATTGTTGTTGCCGGCGGGGGCCCCGCCGGGGCTACAATTGCGCAGCAGCTTGTAGGTTTTGGGTATCGGGTCACTCTTATTGAGAAGCGACACTTCCCACGCCATCAGATCGGAGAGTCGCTGACTCCCAGCATTTTCCCGATTCTCGATTTTTTGGGTGTTCGGCAGCAGGTCGAACAGGCCGGCTTTCTCCGTATGGCTGGTCACAGCGTGTGTTGGGGCTCGGCCCAACCACGAACCAGCCACTATAGCCCGGATCAACACCGTCGGGGATTCCAATCCTGGCGTGCCACCTTTGACCACATCTTGCTTGAGCATGCGCGCCAGGCAGGCGTGCATATTATCGAAGGACAACCAGTACGAAACGTATCTCAGCATGAAGGCAGCGGCGTAGCCGTCCAGTACGCGGCGGCGGAGCGCATCCAGGCGGAGTTTTTCATTGATGCGACCGGCCATGCCGGCATATTCGCACGTCAGGGCCTGCGCCAGCGGGACGATATTTTTCAGACCCTGGCAGTCAGCGGCTACTGGCATAACGCCCACAATCCAGCCGGTGTAGACTTTGCGAATACACTGCTCGAAGCCTATCCGGATGGTCTGGTGTGGTCTGTCCCGCTGCATACCGAACTGCGCAATGTCACTCTCCTGGTTGACTGGCAGCAGGGGAAAGTCATGAAACAGATGGGGCTACGCCAGTTTTATGCAGCAGAACTGCGCAAGGCTGCCTATATTTCCGGCTTTTTGAGACAAGCCAACCTCGCCCGCACGCCCGAGGTCTTTGACGCGTCACTCTATACCGCACGCCAGTTTGCCTCAGCCCGGACGCTGCTTGTTGGCGACGCGGGCTTGTTCATTGACCCCTTGTCATCAGAAGGCGTGCACAAGGCCATGGCGTCGGCGCTGACCGGTGCGGTGGTCATCAACACCCTGCTCCAGCGTCCGAGCATGCATCCGCAGGCCATCACTCTGTACGAATCGGGTCAACGCGACACCTATCTCAGCCACTATCGGCAATCAGCCTATTATTACCGGCAGGAAGGACGCTGGCCGGATCGGCCCTTTTGGCAACGGCGTACTCAGCACATGCTCTCCGACCCTGAGCCGTCTATCCCTCAGTCAGGCCCGCAGCCTGCCGCAGCATCCTTCTCACCCTTTGATTCTCAACCAGTCTCTCATTTAGCCCTTGCGTCCGCTGTGAGCATTCAGAACAAGCCGGTTATACAAGGCAACTATGTTGAGCTACGTCCTGTCGTTGTCGCGCCTCGTCATCCACGCGGGCTACGTTTCCTGTCTGGCGTCAATGTCCCGACCCTGCTCCAGTGTGTGCAAACACACGCCGCTGTACCCGACATTCTCGACGCCTACCTCCGTCATCCTGAGGGCCAGAACAGCGCCCCGGATCAGGGACGGCAGATTAAGCAAGTGAGGCAAGTACTGGCCCAGCTGTATCAGGACGGCGTCCTTATAGCGGCAGCGCCAGACGAAAGCCGATCAAATTGAAGCGAAAGTTCGGATTATTGCGAAAACGATACGCCACGCGACAAAACTCGGGGAACAGGAGCCAGGCTCCACCGCGTAAGACTTTGACCGTCCCGGACTGCGGACCGTGCGGATCTTGGTTTGGAGAAACGCTGTAGTACTGAGGATCATACCAGTCGGCGACCCACTCCCAGACATTGCCGGCCATATCGTACAGCCCAAAACCGTTCGCCGGATAGCGGCCGACTGGTGTTGTCCCGGCCTGACTGTCGTAATTCGCCAGATCTCGATTGATGTCATCCCCCCACGGATAGGATTTCCCGGCTAATCCGCCACGTGCGGCTTTCTCCCATTCGGCTTCCGTCGGCAGCCGTCCACCCGCCCATGCACAATACGCCTGTGCATCCTGCCAGCTCACCAGCACGACTGGGTGTTCCGCTCGACCAGGGGGCGGAGTGCGTCGTTTCGGGTCCCAGTTCTCTTTGCGCACCCGTGGGTCATCCAGATATGGGACGCGCTGGCCGGTATCCAGAATGAATCGCGCATACTGGGTATTTGTCACCGGGTGTTGGGCGAGCTGGAAGGCCGGCAGGGTAACCCGGTGCGCGGGACGTTCGGGCGGAGTCGCCGTATCACTCCCGATGACACATGCGCCGCCTGGAATACGGACCAGGCTGCTGCCATCTATAGGGTTCACGATCGGATCTGGAGGAGAGAGCTGTGACACCGGCCTTCCTCGTTTTTCGCGTTTCAGCATTTCTTCTTGGGCGCAGTTAGTTGACCAGCCGATAATCGCGTGCCAGTGCATCAAACAGTGCAGACAGGGAACTTTCAACACTGCGCACCAGTCCCGTTCGTGGCACCATGGTCAGCGTGCCTTCCGTCCAGGTCGGGGCCATCAAATGTACTTGCTTGGTCCGGTCCAATCGAACCAGCTGTTGGACTTGGAGTTCCAAGGAATAGGCCAACACGGCAGCCGGATGCTCAACTACGCGCAGCGAGATGCTCAGCGTAGCGGGGAAATCTCCGATTGTTAATGCGTTTCGACGCAAATGGGTAAACGCCAGGTTACGCAGCCGCGTCTTAGAAAACCCGAGGCGACGCGCCGGTGGGCTGACGGCTGCGATTTCGACTCGAAAGCCTTCAAGCCCAAACAGGGTTGTCGCGTCAGACCGAGCGCCAGCCACAGACGCAGACCAGCCCATACAGACCATAACCCAGAGCCCCAGCCAGAATATTTTTGGCCTGGCCAAAGGGATAGCCAGCCTCTGGTCTACGTGCAACGGGAACTGGTCTCTCATTCTGCCGACTTGTGCTGCGTAGCGTCTAGGGTCGCGTGCTGTTTGGTAAGCTGGAGATCAACGGCTCTCTCAACCAGGGTAAACAACCGCTGACTTTTCTCTGGAGGCAAAGTCTTAATTGCTTTCTGGATGAGCATAGACATTTCCGTCATCTCTCGATCACTGGCAGCCGTACCTTGTTTGGTCAAATCCTGGAACTCTTTTCGCTCCCATTTGGTTAACGCCTGGAAGGCTTCGGCATAGATCCTATCCAGTTCAGCCTGCTCTTCAGCAGACAAGAGTCGCCGCCCTGCTCGCGAAAGCTGCATGCCTCGCTTGGCCGCGGGCACACCTCTGGATTGCAGCACACTCTGTAAGGTTTCTTTCGGTGAGAGGCGAGAGGTGTACGTAATCGTTACCGCAGTCACCCCTACCGCCAGCAGACCAAGCACGAGCAAGCCACCTTTGCGTGAACGTAAAGAGTCAGTCTTTGGCATGTCTGTTTTGTACGCGATTCAGCCCAGCATGACCAGTATGAGCAGCATGACTAGCATCAGTGAAGGAGCACGGGCAACGTACCGAGGAAACGACCAACCGGCTTTTCTCCCCTTCCCCGAGCCGGTATGTTTACATCGCCCGGTATGTTTACATCGCCCGGTATGTTTACATCCCAATGGTAGCAGGCAAAGCAGCCCCCCTTCCCCATTTGCCCGATTTAATCGGACGTGTTGCCGTCTTAGGTGGACAGACGCGCAGCAGAACCGAGTTGTGCATAGCTTTGGCGTTGTCTCAGACCGGGCAGCAGGGCGTGGTCGTCTGCCTGGACGCCCACCGTCGACAGCAGCTGGAGATGCCGTTTCGTTTACTCCTGCGTAAGCGCGCAGCCTATATTCTCCTGCCCGCTGGTGGCACGGTTTCAAACGCGATCGCGCAGCGGGTTCTGACCACGCTCCAAAAGGGCCTGCAAGTAGGTCTGCAACAGGGTCCGCAACGCGGCCTGAGTGACAAAGAAATTCCGCCGCCCTTACTCCTTCTTGATGGAGCCCTCGAGACGGCCGACTGGGAGCAGACACTAACGTTTTTTCTGAGAACGGGGGTGACTATTGTCGAGTTCCTCGCCAGCCCGGCAGCATTGGTCTTCGGTCGCTACCAGACCACGCTGCTCTTACAGTCGGGTGCCTAGTCCGCTGAGGCAATCAGTCAGGCGGTTGGACGGAAAGTAGAGCCAGCAGGGCTAATGGAGTTAAAAAAAGGAGAGGGATACTTGATCCATCTGGCGCAGGTGTATCGGGTGCAACTCCCGTCCGCGTCTGAAGTAG
>CAUZQN010000270.1:0-5073 GCA_963581605.1 uncultured Binatia bacterium (SeqCode) | reverse complement strand
ATGCAGACGGATGCCCCTGATCGCACTCATACTCTGGCTGGGAAGCACCCCGGCTTGGGCTCTCGACGAAAGCAAGCTGATCGACCTGACCTACGCCTTTGATGAGCACACCATCTCATGGCCGACGGCAAAGCCCTACGAACTTGAAGTCGTGGCCGCAGGAAAAACAGAAGCAGGCTATTGGTATGCGGCCAATAATTTTTGTCTATCAGAGCACAGTGGCACCCACATGGACGCGCCGATCCATTTTGCACAGGGCAAACGTGCCGCAAGTGAGGTTCCGCTGCAACAGCTGATCGGTCCAGCCGTCGTTATTGATGTGAGCACCAAAGCAGCTCAGGACGCGGACTATCGGGTGACGGTTGCAGATATTGAAGCCTGGGAATTACAGCATGGACAGATTCCCAAGGGGGCAATCATCCTTATGTTCAGCGGCTGGGGGCAATACTGGCCGGACAAAAAGCGCTATCTGGGTACGGATAAACCGGGTGATGTTGAGAATTTGCACTTCCCAGGCTTCTCGCGTGAAGCAGCCGAGTTCCTGGTGTCACAACGCGACATCGACGCCGTTGGCGTGGATACGCCGAGTATCGACTATGGCCAGTCCACAAACTTCATCGTGCACCAGATTATTAATGGTGCGGATAAACCGGGTTTAGAAAATGTGGCGAACCTGGACCACATGCCGCCAGCAGGCGCGACGCTCATTGCCCTGCCGATGAAAATTGCCAAAGGCTCGGGCGCACCGGTGCGGATTATTGCTATTCTTCCATGAACCAGGCCTGGTGCAGACTCCCTCACAACGCCCGGAGTATCCGCTCGAAATCTTTCCTATCAATGACCCTCAGAATGACAGCCGTCTGCCCTCGGACCTCGAAAATCGACCGATACTCTCCCGTTCTGAGACGATAGAGTTCGTAGCCTTTCAGCTTTTTTATTTTTGGTGGACTAGGCCAGGGAGTTGTTTTTAGAATCGAGGGGTCTGCGAGAATATTTTTTCTCGCACCAGGAGGCGGCTTACGCAAATCTCTCAGGGCACGCGGTGCTAGCTCAACCGACCGTCGCGCCATTAATCCCTCAGGACTTTCTTCGCCTGTTCGAGGGATACGCCCCCTTCTTCCTCATACTCTTGTCTCGCTACATCAATTTCCTCAAGAAAGTGTGGATGCGTCAAAACCAAGTCTTCAATATCGTCTTCGGTGAGTTTCACGAGTGCCGCCTGAGGTTTGCCGCGTCTCGTGACAATAATCTTTTCTCCTTTCGCCACCCGCCTGAGCACATCAGGGGTCTGAATCCGTAATTCCCGGACACTGACAAATTTCATACAATATTCCTTATGTTACTCAAACGTTCAACAAAACAGTAGCGCTCGAGTATGCGAGAAACAAGTCGGACAAGAATCTGAAAAGTGGCGTTCACGCACCCTGCGCTTTGTGGTACAGTTTCCCTCTATCCTCACCAAGATAGAGAGGCATTCTTATGAGCGGCGTAAAAATTGGCATCGGCTTTGGCCTGTGGGGACTCGGTTTACCAAGCCCCGACACGATCTGCGATTATGCCGAGCGGGCCGAAGATATGGGCATCGATTCGATATGGTTGTCTGACCATATCGTGGCACGTAATCCATCGTTCGACACGGCCTGTATCATGTCTATGTGGGCGGGCCGGACCAAGAAAATAAAAATGGGCCCGAGTGTGCTGACCATGCCGGCCCGCAATCCCGTGCAGGTCGCGAAAACCTACGCAACGTTGGATTATCTGTCCGGGAGCTGTAATCGTATTATTATGGCTGTCGGGCTAGGCAGCGATCCCAAAGACTGCGTGGCCAGCGGCGTTCCGATCGAAAAACGTGGCAAACGCATGCAGGAGGCAGTGGAGGTCATGCGCAAGCTGTGGGCAGGTCCCAACGTCACCCACCAAGGAGAATTCTACCAGTTTGAGGACGTGACCATCGAACCACGTCCGGCAAAAGGTTCACTCGATGTCTGGATAGGCGGCGGGAGCGACTTAGCCATCAAACGCGCAGTACGCTACGGCGATGGCTGGTTCCCGTCATTGGTCACCCCCCAGGAATATGCAGCCGGACTTGAGAAGATGGCCGAATACGGCAAGCAATATGGCCGCAAGGTAGACCCTAACGAGACCGGCGTCCTGATCTTCACCCACATCAACGAAAATAAAGAAAAGGCCAACGACGTTGCCCGCGCCTTTCTTTCGGAATTTCCGGCCATGTCAGCCGAACCACTCATCGCCCGCTCTGCGATTGGTCCGGCAGAAGCTTGCATAGAGAAAGTCCAGTCGTATGTTGATGCAGGCTGCTCGAAATTCGTCCTGTGGCCGATTGCCGCGCCGGATCAACTTGTTGGCCAGGTTGCAACCTTTGGCCAAAAAATAGTTCCCCACTTTTCATAAACACCCACAGGCCGAAAGACTGCGGAGGGCGGGGCTCTCGCCCTCCGCAGCCCACATTATTCAGCATTCACAACAAAGACGTATGGACCGTATTGAAAGTAAGATAAAAACCAATTCGCCGGAATTCCAAGAAAACGCGGCCCATATGGCCGGGCTGGTCGAGACGCTCAAAAAAGAAGTTGCCACAGCGCAGCTCGGCGGCTCAGAAGCCTCTCGTGAGCGGCATAAAGCGCGCGGCAAAATGTTCGCCCGTGAACGGATCGAAGCCCTTGTCGATCCGAATACGCCCTTTCTTGAATTCTCTCCCCTCGCCGCCCACGGCATGTACGATAGCCCACCGTCTGCGGGCATTGTCACCGGTATCGGGATGGTGCATAGCCGTGAGGCCGTCATTGTCTCAAATGATGCGACGGTTAAAGGTGGCACATATTACCCCATGACGGTAAAAAAACATCTGCGGGCGCAAGAGATCGCTCAGGAGAATCGTTTGCCTTGTGTCTATTTGGTGGACTCCGGTGGGGCGAATCTTCCGTTTCAAGCCGACATATTTCCGGATCGCGAGCACTTTGGGCGCATCTTTTTTAACGAAGCCCGCATGTCGGCCTTGAGTATCCCGCAAATTGCCGTTGTCATGGGGTCATGTACTGCGGGCGGTGCCTACGTCCCGGCCATGGCGGATGAGAATGTGATTGTCAAAGACAAGGGGACTATTTTTCTCGGCGGCCCGCCCCTGGTCAAAGCAGCCACAGGTGAAGAAGTAACAGCGGAAGAGCTGGGCGGGGGCGACGTGCATACGCGCTTATCCGGCGTATCCGACCACCTGGCTGAGGATGACGAACACGCGCTTGAAATCACTCGCTCGATATTTGAGAATTTGCCACGCTCGCAGAAATTTCTGCTGGCCCGTGACACTCCGGAAGACCCAGTCTATGATCCCGACGAGCTATACGGGGTGATCCCGCATGATACGCGTGTCCCGTATGATGTGCATGAAGTCATTGCGCGGCTTGTAGACGGCAGCCGCTTGCACGAATTCAAACCCCGCTACGGTTCCACCCTCGTCACCGGCTTTGCCCGCATACACGGCTACCAGGTCGGTATTGTGGCAAACAACGGGGTACTGTTCTCGGAGTCTGCGCTCAAGGGATCACATTTCATAGAACTCTGTAGCCAACGAAAAATCCCTCTTCTGTTTTTGCAGAACATCACCGGCTTTATGGTTGGCAAGAAATATGAACAGGGTGGGATCGCCAAGGATGGGGCGAAAATGGTACACGCCGTTGCCAACGCCCAGGTCCCAAAATTTACCGTGATTATCGGGGCTTCAAACGGCGCAGGCAACTACGGTATGTGTGGTCGTTCCTACTCTCCCCGCCTGCTCTTTATGTGGCCGAATTCACGCATTTCGGTCATGGGCGGTGAGCAGGCCGCCTCCGTCTTATTAACCGTCAAGCTGCAACAGCTTGAGGCCAAAGGCCACATTATGACCGGAGAGGAGCAGCAGGCATTCACTGCGCCCATCCTGGCGAAATACGCAGAAGAGGGCAGCCCATACTATTCCACCGCCCGGATGTGGGACGACGGCATTCTTGACCCGAAGGATACGCGCGACGTACTGGGACTCAGTATCGCTATGTCGTTGAATGCGCCCATCCCAGATCACCGCGTCGGCGTATTTCGCATGTAGCCCCGTCCTTCTCTCTTTTTGCCACGCTCGCTATACTGACCCAGAAGCGAAACACAATAAGGAGCAGCGTATTCGCATGAACTCGCAACGCACTTCGCGCAAAATAAGCCAAGCCAGCTTGACCTCGACACCGGCGTCGCATCCTCAGCAAGATATTGAAGACAACGTCCGACAAATTCTCCGCCACATAGGAGAAGACCCGGATCGGGAAGGTTTACTCAAAACTCCACATCGAGTCGCACGTGCCTTTGAATATCACACCAAAGGGTACGCACAGGACCCAAAAGAAGTCATTAATGGGGCGATATTCACCGAGGAAGACTACCAAGAAATGATCTTGATCAAGGACATCGATTTCTACTCCTTGTGCGAGCACCACATGCTGCCCTTCTTTGGGCGTGCGCATGTGGCCTATATTCCGAACAAACATATTGTCGGTATCAGCAAAATCGCCCGGTTGGTTGAGGTCTACGCGCGACGCCTGCAAATCCAAGAACGCCTGACAACCCAGGTGGCCAATACGCTTATGGAAGCACTGAGTCCATTGGGCGTCGGGGTGATCATTACGGCCGAGCATCTGTGTATGCGCATGCGCGGGGTGGAGAAACAGAACTCGATAGTCACCACGAGCGCGACGTTAGGCGCGTTCCGCACCCACCAGGAAACCCGGGAAGAATTTATGACCTTGGTGCACGGGCGTTAGCGCTGAGGGACATAGTCCTGGGCGAAGACGCCCACGGTATTGTCGAGGCGGAGCAACGCGACCTGATAGGCATAGGTTTGGTCAGCCAGCTGGGTGCGCGCCTGATTGAGGGCATTCAGCGAAGTATTGATATCCAGACTTGTGGACAGGCCGACGCGGTACTGCTTCGAAGTGACATCGTAGTTCTCCTGGGCTAAGTCCACTTCTTTCTTTAGCATCTCTAGAGTGATTTGCAGCGTCTCGACCGTGAGGAGCGCTTCACGCACCTCGA
>CAUZQN010000269.1:0-5080 GCA_963581605.1 uncultured Binatia bacterium (SeqCode) | reverse complement strand
GCGTGCCGAATTTGCACCGACTCTCGCCACAGATGGAAATAAGAGAATTTAGTCCTTTAAGAAAAAAGCCGGACAAAATGGGAGTTCCTTCAGGAGTCAAATTTTTTCCTCAGGGTCAGAATATTGACACAGGGCAAAATCAAATATGTCGGTCGAATACATTTTCCTCCCTGTTCGTCAGTGGCCGGCAGCACCTGCTTCCCATATGATGCATGTCGGATTGACGGAGGGGGAGTTCTCTCTATACACTGCTGAGGTAAATATAGATCGACTGAGGGAGGTGTGAGGTGGAGGCGGTCGGAGAGGCACAGAATGATTATTGATTCAGAATCCTTCGGAGAAATAGAAAATGCCGTTACCCAGGCAACCGAGGGGATTGGTTCGGCCACACAGCTCGTCAAAGGACTGGGCCCCCAAACCGAAGAGGCCCGGGCATATATCGGCCGCCTGCTGAATCAGATCCTCGAAGTCCAAATCCATGTCCAACAGGCCAACGCTGTTCTCGACGCCGTTAAAGAGGCGAACCAAGAAGAGACTTCGCGTCAGTGACGTTGCGACACCACGTTCTGTCACCCCCGGAAGTCTCCCACTCCGCGTAATCCATCTTCCTTGCTCTCCTGTCGGGCTATTTTCCGCACTTCCCTTTCTCCCGTGTGAGTCTGCCGCATTGGTAGGAAAGATGAGCAAAACAGGATTCCTCTGACTCGGGAATTGGGCTATAGTAGGAACTACCCCGTACTATGATCGACAATAAAATCTTGCATATCCGCGATCGGCTTTCCAACCACAGCCCAGCTCCGGTTGATATTGAATCACCCATGCGCGCCGCAGTCGCCCTGCTCCTGCAACCACAGCCCGAGGACTTGCACGTTCTCTTCATCCATCGCGCCCACCATCCACAAGATCCGTGGTCTGGGCATATGGCCTTTCCGGGCGGCCGGCATGAACCCGAGGATCCTGACCTGCTCGTCACGATCGAGCGTGAGACACACGAAGAAGTCGGAATCAATCTCAATGCTCAGGGCGAATACCTCGGTCGTCTTGCCGAAGTGCAAGCCACGGCTGGTGGGAAAAACACGGGCATGGTCGTTGCCCCTTTTGTCTATCTCGTGTCTGGGGAAGCAAGACCTATCCCTGATCCAGTTGAGGTACAGGACATTATTTGGGTGCCGCTGTCGTTTATGCAGCAAGAAGATGTTGAACAGATCGTGAAACGGGATCTTCCGGACGGATCGACGATTCAAGTCCCAGCCTTGCTCTATGGAGGAAAAACTATCTGGGGCCTCACTTACCGCATGCTGCGGGGATTTCTGGAACTCATTAACGAGTCGTGAGGGGAGGACGCATGATGCAGCAGCTCAAGAAAACGCCCGAAGAAACCGAAGAAACGCTTATCCCAAAACCCACAGTCGCACAAAAGCCCCACTTTGTCCGCTGTAATATTACCGGCCCTGATGGAAAAAAGCGGCCCGGTTGGGAGATGTGGCTGGGCGAGCACTGTTTTGGTCGTTCAGACCGCAAAGAGTCACTGATTCAGAGTCTTGAACGCCAGCTCCAGCCACCCCAATCCTTTCACTGGCGGGAAGTCCATCGGCAGCGGTTTGAGCGCGCCCGATTGGAAAAGGCCCAGGCGGATAAGTGGGAAGCCAGAGAGGGCGCAGAAAAAGCGTGAGGGTCTCGCCCGAGTGGTCCATCTTCTGATAGAGGTGGCCTCCTCGAGGTGGGCCTCGGCTACCCGAATCGTTACGCTAAAAGCAGCCGGCCTATATAGATAGAACCGCCGCAAAAAAGTGGTGCAGGTAGATCTACCAGAAAGATCATTTTTTCTATAGTAAATCCTGTGAGGAATCACTGCGTACGCAGTAGCATGCATGACGCCTTACGCATGATGATGTAGGTCCCGCAAAAACCTCTGCACGATCTCAATAAACCCGTCCGGGTTATCCAGCATCACATGATGATATGTGTAGGGCACCTCAGCCCAGCGACTGTAGGGTAAGCCCGCGCACATGCGCTCCAGTTTCTGTGGGGTGAGTACCGGGCTGTGCTCGGCCTTCACAATGAGTGTGGGGCAGCTAATACGGGCCAACAAAGGCCAGCCGTCTATAGGCTCGCGAAAGAGCGTTCGCCGATCAAACTTAAACGTCCATTTCCCGTCAGGCAGCTCCTTAAAAGCAAAAGAGGCGAGATAGCGCAGCTTATCAACCGAGACTAAAGACGCACGGGGAAATACGCGAAAACGGGCTATGGCTTCCTGAAAAGAGTCAAACACCTTGGCCGGCTTTTCACCCATGCGACGCAGCAATGTGACAGCGACCTCAGGATAGCCTGGTTCGATATCGACCAAGATCAAGGCGCTGAGTTCCTCAGCATATTGCGTGGCATAAATAAGCGTATTATGCCCGCCCATTGAGTGTCCGAGGAGGATGGGACGTTCGATACCAAGATGGCTGACGAGTTGATGCAGATCGTCAATGTAATGCCGCGTGCTATAGGCCGGCGGTTCTGCATGCTGACTCTCACCGTGGCCGCGCCAATCCGGAGTGAAAACGTGAAATTCCTCGGCAAAGACGGGAGCAATAAAATCCCACCAGCGGGCATAGGCCGAGCCACCGTGACACAGAATCAATGCAGGTTTTCCCGCCGTGCCCCAATCCAGATAGTGCAGACGTAGATCGTTGATGGTGACAAAGTGGGAATGGGGTCGGGGCATTATTTTCCAACCAACACATATGGAAGGGCGAGGGAACCTCGCCCCTACGGTTATATTCTCTTCTTGTCCAGAATCGCTTTGGCCACTTTGGCTGGTGACATCGGGAGTTCGGTCATGCGTACCCCGGTCGCGCGGTAGATCGCGTTTGCAATCGCCGCCGGCGGTGGGATGATCGGTACTTCGCCTACGCCACGAATCCCGATCGGATGACCTGGGTTAGCGACTTCAACCAAGATGGTTTCGATCATAGGCAGATCAAGACACGTCGGCATACGGTAATCCAGGAAACCCGTGTTGCGCAACGTACCGTCTTCGGCGTAGTAATATTCTTCATTCAGCGCCCAGCCGACGCCTTGGGCCACGCCGCCCTGAATCTGGCCTTCGACATAGCTGGGGTGAACGGCTTTGCCGACATCCTGCGCCGCGGTGTAGCGCAGGATGTCCACTTTCCCGGTTTCGGGGTCGACTTCCACATCCACGACGTGCGCGGCAAAGGCCGGACCAACACCACGCGGACGGACGGACGCCCGGCCCATGACGGGCCCTCCGGCTCGTGGGAACTTTGGCGCAAGCTCTTTTAAGCCCATGGGTTCATGTCCGTTACTCGTACACGACACCCTCCCATCTTGATACACAACCTCTTCGGGCTTGACCTTCCAGATGGTCGCCGCCCGCTGCTTAAGTTGCTCGACGGCATCTTGGGCGGCTTGATAGACAGCCAAGCCGGTCGCAAAGGTTACCCGGCTGCCCCCCGTCGTATCCGTATGACCAATGGATTCTGTATCCGCAACAACGGGATGGACTTCTTCTGCCGTCAGTCCCAACACCTCCGCCGCAATCATGGCACACGATACACGGCTCCCACCAATATCGGGCGAGCCAGTGACAACGTTGGCCGTTCCATCGGTATTCATACTCACCGTCGCGCTGGACTGAAATGCGGCATTAAACCAAAAGCCTGACGCGACCCCCCGACCGCGGAGTTTCCCGTTTTCAGCGCGCGGCAGCGGCGACTGATAGTGTGCGCTGTTCTTGATTGCATCGATGGTTTCGAGATAGCCGATCCGCTTGAATTTGGGCCCTGCGGGTTGGGCCGTTCCTTCTTGTGCTCCATTAATACGTCGGAATTCCAGCGGATCAATGTTGAGCTTTTCCGCGATCTCATCAATAACGGTTTCCGCCGCCATAGCCGGAGTCGTAGCGCCAGGCGCACGGTAGGCACACGTCTTGGGCTTGTTGAGAACAACATCATAGCCGTCGACCTGGAAGTTCTCCAAGTCGTACGGAGCAAGGACGGTCATACAGCCAGCGGCAACAGGCGAACCAGGAAACGCGCCTGCCTCAAACGACAGCCGCAGTTCGGCAGCGGTTATTTTACCAGCGGCGTTCGCCCCAATTTTGACCCGAATATGCGATCCTGGCGTCGGACCAGTGGCGCGTAGGACTTCACTTCGAGACATAACCATTTTGACCGGACGACCTGTTAGCTTGGCCATGAGCAGCGCCAAGGGCTCTAAATAGACAGTCGTCTTGCCGCCAAAGCCACCACCAATCTCAGCTGGCACGACCTTGATGTCGCCCGGCCTCATGTGGAGCATCGTGGCGCACAATTCGCGCACGGCGAACGGCCCCTGGGTACTGACCCAGACCGTGGCTCGACCGTCTTGATTGTACTGGGCAACCGCATTATGCGGCTCGATATAGCCCTGGTGAACCATCGTCGTGCGAAACTCGCGTTCGATCACGACCTCAGCTGCAGCAAAGCCGGCTTCGAGCCCACCCCGAGAAAACTGGACGTGATGCGCGACATTGGTCTCTTTGTCCTTGCCTGTATCGATTCCACCGGTCCGTAAGTCGGCATGGAGGATGACAGCATCGTCCTGCATGGCCTCAAGCACGTTTTGCACAAAGGGTAGTGGTTCATACTCCACCTTGATGAGCTTCAGCGCCTGCTCGGCAATATGTGGGTTCGTTGCCGCGACTGCTGCGACCGCATGCCCATCGTACAAGACCTTGTCTCGAGCCATAATATTAAACGCTAAATGGCGCGGATTGACAAAATTCTCGCCTATTTGCAGCATGCCAGGTGCGATATCGGGGAAGTCGGCTCCCGTAATGACGACTTTGACACCAGGCAGGGCTTTAACCGCAGATGTATCAATAGATTTGATACACGCGTGCGCGTGGGGACTGCGTAACACTTTTCCGTGCAACAGACCGGGGAGCGTAATATCCGCGCCGTATCTGGCTCTGCCTGTGACCTTATCAACGCCGTCATGCCGAATCGGACGAGTTCCGATTACTTTGAATTGATGCTCCAATTGATGCTCTTGGTCCGACTCCATACTTCCTCTCCTACACAAAAAC
>CAUZQN010000268.1:0-5089 GCA_963581605.1 uncultured Binatia bacterium (SeqCode) | reverse complement strand
AACCTTGACGGGATAGACCTTGTCTTCACGGCCATTGAATCGGGGCCAGCCCGAGACCTGGAGCCGCTGTACGCTAAGACAACACCAGTGGTCAGCACGGCCTCAGCCTTTCGTTATGAGGCAGATGTTCCGCTACTGATTCCAGGCGTTAATCTCGACCACATTCAGTTGATTGATACCCAAAAGAAAAAGCGCGGCTGGCGAGGTTATATTGTCACTCAGCCTAACTGTACCACCATTGGACTGGCAATTACGCTGAAACCATTATTTGACCAATTTGGTCTTCAGAAAGTCATTATGACATCGATGCAAGGTCTGTCTGGCGCGGGTCGTTCACCTGGTGTTAGGGGGATGGACACCATAGACAACGTCATTCCGTTTATTCCCGGTGAAGAAGAAAAAGTCGAAAAGGAAAATCACAAGATTCTTGGTACGTTCGACAGCGGGGCTATTACACCGGCAGACTTTCTCGTCAGCGCGACGTGTACCCGGGTGCCTGTTCTTGAAGGTCATACCGAAGCGATGCTGGCTTCTATGCAGCAACCCTGCTCTGTCGATGACGTACGAGCAGCCATGATCGGATTTGGCAAAGAGTTTATCCAGCTGGAGCTCCCGTCTTCTCCGCAGCACATGATCATCGTACACGATGACCCATTTCGCCCCCAGCCTCGTCTTGACCGTGATGCGGAAGACGGCATGGCCACGTCGGTCGGTCGTCTGCGTCCAGACCACACGCTCGACAATGCGGTCAAATACGTCCTGGTGAGTCACAATACAAAGATGGGGGCAGCCAAGGGCGCGGTGCTTACGGCAGAATATCTACACCAGCAGGGGTATGTCTAATGCATCCTGTAAGGGACGCCTTTCTTTTCGACTCCCCTCACTCTAGCCCTCTCACCGTCAAGTTTGTGATGTTGGCTCCGGCTGGACAGTACCGGACTTAAGACAGTAGCCCGCCTCATATGCCACTAGCCTTTCAAACCGCAGACCTGCCACCAAAAGCGAAAGGATTTTGGAAACTTGCTGGGCCTGGGGCAGTTCTCGTAGGACTGTCTATTGGTGCGGGCGAGCTGATCGTCTGGCCTCGGAATACCGCTCAATTCGGGGCCGGCATGACCTGGGCCGCCCTGTTGGGGATCTTTCTGCAATTTTGGATCAACTGCGAGATTGGGCGTTATACCCTCGCTACAGGTGAGAGTATTTACGCCGGCTTTAGCAGAGTCTCACGTCACTTTGCTTGGATCTTCATTGTTCTCAATATAGTGGGCTGGATTCTGCCCGGCTGGGCGCGTGCCTGCGGCGGGGCACTCAAAGCCTTATTAGTCGGGCCAAACGGTTGGGGTGATCCGTGGATATGGACGGCTATTACGTTTGCTGGGGTTGCCTTTGTACTGTTCGGACCAAAACGCATATATGCCTCCGTTGAGAAAACGACCGAAGTCCTCGTTGTCTTGGTCACAGTAGGCCTCGTGCTGGTTGCGTTTGTTGTTGGAAATAGGGAAACCTGGGCGGAGCTGGGGCGCGGGATGCTGAACTTCCCGTTTAAGCATCCCGATATGCCGACCTATATTCTGTTCTCCTCTATCGTCTTTGCCGGTGCTGGCGGCACCGCCAACCTCTTTTTCTCATTCTATATCCGCGACAAGGGCTGGGGGATGGGCGCGCTTATGCCCAAGGTCGTGAACCCGCTCCGCGACAAAGAGGAAGTGGTGTCAGAGCAGGCATTCCAGATTGACACAACCGAGCCCAACCTGGTCCGCTGGCGCGAATGGTTTAGACATTTGTATGTAGACCAAATTTTGTTTTTCTGGTTGCTGAATACCTTCACCATTGTGTTGTTTATCTTTGGCGCACTGGCGGTTCTGCACCCGCAAGGCATTGTGCCTAGCCAGGAGATGCTAGTGTGGGAAGAGGCAGAGATTCTAGGCAGTCTGGGAGGCGTGCTCGGAAAAATTCTCTTCCTGCTGGTTGGTATTGGGTGTTTGTTCAGTACCCAACTCACCTTGATCGATGGAGTAGCCCGTTCGGGTGCGGATATTTTGCATACCAACTACGCCTGGGCCCAGAAGAAGCCATTGAGCTGGTGGTATGGCGTGATCGCGGTCGGCTGGATTGTAGTGGGGACTTTCTTGACCTATCTGTATGAAAGCCTTCCGCCCCTTCTCTTTCTGATGGGATCAGCCTTCTTTGGCGGGATCGCGATGGCAATCTACACACCACTGATACTCGTAATCAATCGGAAACTGCTTCCTCCAGCATTGCGGCCAGGTCCGGCAAAAACGGCCCTGTTAGTTGCGATTAGCTGCTTCTATATTGTCTTTGCTGTCTTTTCGGTCATTCGGCTGGGGCAGCATTTATTGTAAAAAAAGGGCGCAGCATGCTGCGCCCCTCGTCTCTACTATCGGTTAGGGAATTATACGCTTCCAGATAGCGTAAAGGCAATAACTAAAGCATAAATGGCCAGCGCCTCAATAAAGGCGATACCGATGATCATCGGGGTCTGGATCCGGTCAGCCGAGTTTGGATTGCGACCAATGGATTCCATGGCGGCGGCCACCGCACGCCCCTGGCCCAATCCCGCACCAACTGCCGCAATACCAATACAAAGACCAGCAGCAAGGGCAATCATACCCCGTGATGAATCGCCACCTCCGTCAGCTGCGAGAGCTGCACCAGTGGTCAGCAGCAGCATAAACACTGCCAGCACTCCGGTTACACATACTTTCTTCATACCTACCATTCCTTTCGTGTCCTAACGGCGAAGTCTGAGGTCTGCCTCCTCTTGTCCTCCTCGCCACACCGTACCTCTTTCGCACCAGGACAACGGGTTTTATCGCACTGTTTATCTTGTCTACATCTTGTCAGCGTCTTAGTGGTGACCATTATGCGGGATCGCCAGAGAGACGTACACCATACTGAGCAGGGTAAAAACAAAAGCTTGTATTAAAGAAACAAACGCCCCAAGCGCGTAAAAAACGACCGGAATACCAATTTTCGTCAGATCCGTAAAGATCTCTAAGACAACATGGTCGCCTGTCATATTCCCAAAGAGTCGCAGGGAAAGAGAGAAAGGGCGAACGAAATTGTCTATGAGTTCCAGCGGGATCATCAGGATACCCAGCCACCAAATCGGTCCAACAAAGTGCTTCAAGTAGGCAAGACCCTGTTCCTGAAAAGCATAAAAGTTGTAGGCAAAGAAGGAGAGGACGCCTAAAGCGAGGGTCACATTGAAATTGCTCGTTGGAGGGGAAAATCCAGGTAAAAGTCCAGAGAGGTTTGCTGCTAAAATAAAAAGAAAGAAGCTGCCATAGAGATGAATATACTTATGCGCCTGATCGCCCAGCACTCCCTCAGCCATATCAGATACTCCTTGAACCAGAAGCTCTGCGAAGTTCCGGAGCGTAAGGGAGTCGTCAGGAACAGCTAAGTCTTCAGCATTCGCGAGTTGGCGGTTCGCCAGATAGGCAAAGATGATAAGAGCTGCGCAAACAAGAAGAGAGGTTGCGATGTGGCCTGGGAGGAGATTGAGCCCAGGAATAACAGAAACCCAGGTAAAGGGATGGTGTTCCATATTATCGATCTGGTTCTCCCTCTTTCTTGAGTCAGAAGACGCTAAACAAAGACTCACTCAGCTTGTGCTGAAGGAGGGGGATCCTCCTCACTCTTTGACTCGAACAGGGTGATTATCACGCACGCGATAAGCAGTAAAGGGACCCCAGCTGCAAAGCTCTTGGCCTGAATCGGATAGCGAAAAAATACAGCGCTCAGAAGAAGAAGAAAAAACAGACCCTTGGCGGAAAACCACAAAGCGGCCCGCATTTTTGTACCCGGCCGAACCTGGGATTGAGAGAAAACAGAGCGAACAATTTTTTTGAGCAGCCAGAAATTAACGTGCATGACCCCTCCACCGAGTAGAAAGCTGGGGACGTGGAGGAGTCCTGTCACCCCCCCAACAAACGCTCCGGCCCCAATCAGCACGAGATTGAGTCTTTCAATCTTCTCGATAGTCTTTTTCACGAGCAGATAGCCGCTGGAGCACAATTATCAGTCGGTATATTGCGCCAGCCATACCGACGACGACGCCAAGGACCATCAGGAGCGGCGCGGTCCCAAAACTGGTGTCAGCATAGTTCCCTATCAGGAGCCCGGCCACTATCGCTCCGGCAAACTCAAACCCTAGCGCACCGTATCGGCCATAGGTGGTAAGGGGGTTTTCCTTTGACATGTTATCTCATGCGCGCAGACTCTTGAGGACGGTACCGGCCGCTTGGATCGTCTCTTGGATTTCAGCTTCGCCATGGGCTAGGGAGAGAAACGCGGCTTCGAATTGAGACGGGGGAAGATAGATGCCGTGTGCTATCATTCCGTGAAAATACCGAGCAAACATCTCTGTGTCACTCTGGGTCGCCGTCTCATAATCACGGACGTGTTCCACCCCAAAAAAAATGGTGAACATGGATCCCATTTGGTTTACGCACGCCTTTGTCTCAGTCTCTCGAATAGCCTTTCTTAATCCTTCGGCAAGCATATCCCCAAGTGCATTCAGGCGCTCATAGGCTCCAGGACCCTGCACGAGCTTGAGCGTTTCAATACCTGCAGTCACAGCCAATGGATTTCCTGACAGCGTGCCCGCTTGGTAGACAGCCCCCGAAGGGGCAAGCACATCCATTATCGCCGCTTTGCCCCCAACAGCAGCGAGAGGAAGACCGCCGCCGATCACCTTTCCTAAGCAGGTTACGTCCGGGTCTATGTTGTAGATCTCCTGCACCCCACCCCGGGCCAAACGGCAGCCCGTCATCACTTCATCAAAGATGAGGACTACTCCATACTCTTGCGTGAGCCTACTCAATCCTTCGAGGAATCCTTGCTCCGGCAAAATAAGCCCCATATTGCCAGGAACAGGCTCAACAATAACAGCGGCCACCCCTCCGGGATCGGCCTCAAGATAGGCTGTCACACTCGCCAGGTCGTTGTATTCCGCTACTAATGTTTGGCTGGAAAACGCCTCAGGGACGCCCTCGCTATCCGGGGTGCTAAACGTGAGCGCTCCTGAACCGGCTCTCACCAGCAGCGCATCGTTGTGGCCGTG
>CAUZQN010000267.1:0-5097 GCA_963581605.1 uncultured Binatia bacterium (SeqCode) | reverse complement strand
GCGGCAAGCCGGTGTAGTACAGCTCCTCCGGTCCATTTTCCGCGTTTACCAGGGCCTGGATTTTATCGTCCACACCAAGGCGGATGAATTCCGCATCGCTCATATTTGCGAAAAAGATATTGATGCCGGCGGCGCGCGCATCGGCAGAGGCCAGGTTATCCAGATAGATCGGCCTGTCGGCCAGTTTGGCCTGCAGTGCGGCGAGCGCCGCCGGCGTTGTCGGGATTTCAGAGATGAGTGGTACCTGCTTAACGGAACTGGCAACCGGATCCGGGGCGTTGGTCAGACTGAGAACTTTTTCGACCCCCTCGACTTGTTCAATGGCTTGGGTGAGCCGCCTGATTTTGTGCAGCACCTCTTGTGTGTAGATATTGTCAGTAATCAAGCCGATGATGCCGAGCTGATCGCTGCCGAAGACCTGCCGGACACCGGCATAGTAGTGCCTTTCCGGGTCATTCCCGGGCAGCAGGCTGTCGACCGAGCTGTCGAAGCGTACAGACAAGGCCGGGTAAGTAAACAGCCCGGTCAGAACTAGGAGAACAACCAGGATTTGCTTGGGCTTGTCGACAATCAGTGTGTAGAGTCTTTCCATATCCCCACGCCTATAGCGGAGCACAGCCGAAAAAGAAAACCGATTCCAAAAAACAAGCCTCAGGCAATGCGGTGCGCTCGGGGACTGCAATGGATTTGCCACACAATAGTTCTCGCGTGTGACATCTTCGTATCAGCTGTATAGATGGGTGTAAAAATGAATTGCCACTGTAAATTATCATGGTAATTTGCAGTCTATGTTCCATCTATCAGTCTCATCAGTTTCAAATTTTTCAAATTGCTCATGTGGGCGCGCCGGCGAAAGGTGCGCATTGTCATAGCTCCATGCCTAACGAACAAGGTCTTCTCTTTCCCGAAGAAATGAGGTCCCAGACGGGTCTATCCTCGCCGTTTGACTCCCGGCCGACATTTGAGACGCCTGCGTATACGCTGATTACTGAACCTGCTCAGCTTGAACAGATTTTGCCTGCCCTTCACGTTGCTCCGGTTTTGTCGTGCGATACGGAAACAACAGGCTTGGATTTCAGGCAGCATACCCTGCGCCTCATTCAAATAGCCACGCCTGAGCATGTCTATCTCTTTGACCTCAGCAAGATTCCGGTCCGATCTGTATTCTCGCTCTTTGCTGCGGACAGACTGTGGCTTTTTCACAATGCCAAGTTTGACCTGAAATTTCTTGTCTCAGCGGGTTGTCCGTGGCCCGCCCGGGTTTTTGATACCATGCTGGCCAGCCAAGTGCTGAGAGCCGGGCTCAGAGTCCGACATAGCCTCGAAGAGCTGACCGATCAGGAGTTGAGTCTTGCCTTGCCGAAAGATCTACAGACCGGCGACTGGTCGGCGGAACTCACTGAGGCGTACTTGGCTTATGCGGCACGTGATGCCGGAGTGTTGTGGCCTCTATATGATCGCTTGCGTGCTGCACTTATAGAGGCGGGCTTAGCGCGGGCGGTAGAGATTGAATTTCGGTGCGTGCAAGCCTTGGCCTGGATCGAGATGGCCGGCATAGCCTTGGACGCCGAACGCTGGCTGGCCCGGACTCTAGAGGACGAGGCGCAGCTCGACACCCTGACGCAACAGCTCAATACACACGCGCAGGATTTGGGGCAGGCCATGAACTGGGCCTCTCCGCAGCAAATCAAAGGACTCTTCCAAACCTTGGGTTTTCCGCTCCCCAACGCCCAGGCCGCGACGTTAAAACAAGTCGAGCATCCCATAGCCAAGCTGTTGGTCAGGTATAAAGAAGTCGCAAAACGGGTCAGCACCTACGGCCGCAGCGTTATCGATGCGTACTTCGATCCGGACACTGAACGGGTGTATCCGGTCTATTTTCAAAACGGTGCGGCGACTGGCCGGATGAGTTGCGGCGGGCCGAATATTCAGCAGATTCCAAAAGCACGCGCATTCCGGTCCTGCTTCCGGGCCGCACCAGGTATGGCGCTCATTAAAGCTGACTATTCACAGATCGAGCTGCGTATCGCCGCCGTCTTAGCCAAGGATGAGACCATGCTCCAGGCGTTTCGAGATAAGAGCGATTTGCATGCCCTGACCGCCTCGCGGATTTTGCAAATCCCGCTTGGCCAGGTTGAGCAGCAGCACCGTCAACTCGCCAAAAGTGTGAACTTCGGACTGCTATACGGCATGGGCGTCAATGGGCTGAAACATGACGCCCAAGGAAAATATGGTGTTCCCATGACAGACCAGGAAGCGGCCCAGTATCACCGGGCATTTTTTCAGACGTATCGGGGCATCGCGCAGTGGCACCAGCAGGCCAAACGGCAGGTCGAGCAGGCGAAGCAACAAGACCAGGGGCTAGAAACCCGGACCCTCACCGGACGGCGATTTCTTGGGGTGCGCCATTTCAATGTCCTGCTTAATATTCCGGTGCAAGGCACAGGCGGCGATGGCCTCAAGCTCGCGCTGGCCCGATTATTTGAACAGCGAGACAGGTTGCCGAGTGCTACGCCTGTTGCCTGCGTGCATGATGAAATTCTTGTTGAGGTGCCGCTTGCCGAGGCAGAACAGGCGCGGGCATGGCTCACCGAACAGATGATTGAAGCCATGCGAGACATCGTCGGAGATAAGGTCCCCATCGAAGTAGAAACGATGCTAGGCAAAGACTGGGCCGGAACGCCCTTGGAGGGTGGGTAAGTAGAAGGGGAAGCCGATATTGCCGATATTGCCGATATTGCCCGTGATCTATTCCCCCCCTGGATTCCCGTTTCCACGGGAATGACTGTCCTTTTTGTGTCATACCTGCGCAAGCAGGTATCCAGATCTACGGGACAAGACGGAGTTTAGTGAGCGGCGCTAAGCGGCCAATGCCGGTCGGATCTTTTCTTCTAAGATTTCCACATTGCGTCGGTATTCTGCTGCGCTTTCATACCCTTGTGTATGCACCAAATGGGTCGCCCCAGCCTCGGCAAATTGGTTTGCATAGTCGATGGCTTTGGGCGGATCATCGATGGGTAAGGTCTTCATCGCAATGATCTCAAGTGGCGGCCGTCCGGCCTCCTGAGCCATGGCGCTGAGCCGTTCAACGTTCGGTTTCATGACCTCAGGCTCGACACCAGCCGGAATCCAACCATCGCCGTATGTAATGGCACGCTGCAAACTATGCGGCGGTGCTCCGCCAACATAGATCGGTGGGCGTGTGGGCCGTGGTCGAAACAGAAACGGCTGGCCGTTGGCCTCGGCCGTATCGTCGCCATCAAAACAGTGCCGCAAAAAGGCCAGGATCTCATTCGTGATGGCCCCGCGCCGGCTGTAGTCGACGCCAAGGGCGCGAAACTCTTCTTTCATCCAGCCCACCCCGACACCCAGGCGTAGCCGCCCGCCTGATAGCTCCTGGACGGTTGCTACCAGTTTGGCCGTCGGCAGCGGTGGGCGATAAGGCAGGAGAATGACGGCTGTCCCCAAGCCTATCCGTTTTGTAGCCGCGGCCAAAAAAGCAAGCGTCGCAAACGGATCCAGGTTGCGACCTTCGGCGAAATCCGGGACGCCGTCCGGCATATCCGCCTTGGGCGGGATCGCAATATGTTCGTTAATCCACAGCGTATCGAGCCCGGATTCATCCGCTGCTTGGGCGCACTCACGCATGATATCCGCTGTGGAATGCGGACCCCAGTTGCGCAGATTCATGCTTAACTTCATACCATCCTCCGTTTCGTTTTTTCCTTTGCCGAAACAATCGTAGCGGTGAAAGGAC
Organism: uncultured Binatia bacterium (SeqCode); assembly: GCA_963581605.1. Taxonomy (GTDB): domain Bacteria; phylum Desulfobacterota; class Binatia; order Bin18; family Bin18; genus Bin18. The sequence continues at coordinate 1,340 of CAUZQN010000267.1, read as the reverse complement.
TTGTGTCTACTCCAGTTTGTGCGGGGCGTAAGCTAACGCTGGAATTCGCGGCCCATTTGGCATACCAACGAGGTGCGGTGCAGAGAAAGAACAGAACAGCATGTAAGGAGGGGAAACAATGGCAGGCATGAGTATTGATAAACTCAAAAAGATCTTGCGTGGAAGGCAGACGCCACCGGATGTCGAGCCACCGGTGGTGGCCATGCGCAAGAGCATGGAGAAAATGGCCTTCAAGGCTGCTGACGATATCGAGACGGAAACGGTGACTGTTGCTGACAGGGACGCCGAGTGGGTGCGTGCGCCGGGCAGTCAGGCCGAACGGGCAATTTTATATCTGCACGGCGGAGGCTATGTGATGGGCTCGATCAATACCCATCGGTCACTTGCCGGCGAGATCTCACGGGCAGCCCAGGCGGCGGTGTTGCTCGTTGATTACCGCATGGCGCCCGAAGATCCCTTTCCCGCCGCGGTTGATGACGGAGTGGCATCGCTTCAGTGGCTGATCGATCAGGGCTTTGCTGCAAAGAATATCGCAATCGGTGGGGACTCCGCTGGGGGCGGATTGGCCTTGGCCACCCTCGTAGCTGCGCGAGACAAAAGCGTGCCCCTGCCTGCGGCTGCAGTAGCCATCAGTCCGTGGTCAGATATGACCTGTTCGAACGAATCGTATCAAACTAAGGCAGCAGCCGATCCTATGGTGACGGCATATGGCCTCAAGCGTATGGTTGGACTCTATGTCAATGCTGGTGATCCCCAGCATCCATATGCGTCGCCTAATTTCGCCGACTTGAATGGCTTGCCACCGTTGTTGATCCACGTCGGCCGAGATGAGGTTCTGCTTGACGACTCGGTCAAGTTCGATGAAAAAGCCCGAGCCGCTGGCGTAGACTGCACGCTCGAAATCTGGAACGGTATGATCCACGTCTGGCATGCTTTTCATCCCATGCTGGATGAAGGCAAAAAAGGTATTGAGCGTGTCGGAGAGTTCTTGCGCGAGAAATGGGTGGTTTGAAGATCTTCGGTATCGGCAAAGATATCAGCCATTAGAGTGGTTGGTGGGTGTCACGTTCCGCTTCCGCATCGTCCTTGCTAGCGACTGCCCGAGATGCTCATCATGAAAATCTGCCCAATCCGCACCCTGGCTGTCGAAGGCGCCAATAAACTGTTCTAGCGGATCATCTGGGAGGCGCCGAACCGTGTCAGCTAGCCATTGGAGCGCCAGTACTTCGAGGGATTGGCCGTTCTGTTTTGCTCTATGGCTCAATGAGTCGTAAATTTCATCTGGAAGATCTAAAGTGATGCTATAGCTCATGCTTCTTTCCTTTGAGACAGTGTTCTCA
>CAUZQN010000266.1:0-5101 GCA_963581605.1 uncultured Binatia bacterium (SeqCode) | reverse complement strand
GACGCGCCGTTAGCATCTTCGAGCGCGCCGACCTTCTCTTGAAGCTCGACCACCATACGCTCAGCCGTTTTCTTCCCTACACCCGGAGCCGCAACCAAACGCGTCACGTCGCGTGCGCGCAGCGCAGCTTCAAGTTCATCAACCGGAATCCCTGACAAGATATTTAAGGCCAGCTTAGGCCCAATTCCGCTGACACTGCGCAACAGCAAAAAACACGACTTCTCCTTTTCTTCGAGGAAGCCGTACAGCCGGAGCGTATCTTCGCGCGTATGCGTATGGATGAGCAAGCTGACCTGCTGCCCTACTCCCGGCAAATGATAGAAGGTTTGCAAGGACACCAGCACCTGATAGCCCACTCCGCCGACGTCGACAATGAGCTGCTCAGGCGTCTTTTCGTGTAGCACTCCGTGTAGACGCGCAATCATACATGTCGCCGGGTGAGACGGTTAGCCACGCTTCTTCTGTTCTGCGGCCAGCATTCGGGCAACAGTCCGCTCGGTAAAAACGTCGCGCAACGAGCGCGAACGTGCTCCACTCGTACGCCGCGCATGAACACCGGCCTGGCGTAATACATCCGGCATGCGCGCCGACCCACAGTGACAAATCGCCGCAGCCAGGGCATCTGTCGCGTCCAGACTTGAGGGGAATGCCCCGCCCACTCCATCCGGGTGGCGGAGCTGGGCAAAGACGGCTTTCTGGATCTGCACTTTGTCGGCACGTCCATAGCCCGCCACAGCAGCTTTTATTTCCGTAGGGTTATACTCAGCAATCCGCAGACCAGCTTGAGCTGCGGCAAGGAGGATGGTTCCACGCGCCTCGCCAAGGCGCAAAGCGCTTTGGACATTATAGGCAACAAAGGCTTTTTCAAGGCTCAAGACATGAGGAGCCCAGCGATCAATAACCACGACAATCTCCTCATAGATGACCCGTAATCGCTCAGGCAAAGAATGAAAACCTTTGACCGAGACTACGTCTCCGGCGCAGAAGATAATGCCACGACGCGTCTGCTCGACCACGCCCCATCCCGTGTGTAGCGTTCCGGGGTCTATCCCCAATACGCGCAGCTGGGTACCGGCAGGCCCAGATTCAGAGGATGCACGGGATTTGCGGGATTCGATAATGCTCCCCTCCCCTACGCCGCGCTTAACTTTTCCATCTCTTCTTCAGCAATCTCGACATTAGCGGAAACCGTCTGGACATCATCAAGCTCTTGGAGGGCATCCAGCAACCGTACGGTTTGTTCTGCTTCCTTGCCTGCTAGGCTCACCGTATTTTGGGGCACCATGATCGCTTCTGCAGACACCATCGCAATATTAGCGTCTTCGAGGGCCTGGCGCACGTCTTCGAGACGGTTCGGCGCCGTCACCACTTCGAACATGTCGTCGCCGACTGTCACATCTTCCGCTCCGGCATCGAGGGCTATCTCCATGAGCTGATCTTCATCGGTCTTATCTTTTTCGATGCTAATAATGCCCTTGTGGGTAAACATCCACGCGACGGAATTGGGTTGCCCCAAGCTTCCCCCGTTTTTTGTGAAGAGATGGCGCACCTCAGAAACGGTCCGATTCTTATTATCTGTGAGCGTCTGCAGCATAATGGCAGCACCGCCCAGAGCATGGCCTTCGTACGTCACTTCCTCGTAATTGACGCCTCCAAGCTCCCCGGCGCCTTTTTTTACCGCCCGGTCTATGGTATCGCCCGGCATGCTTGCCCCTCTTGCCACCGCAATCGCCGTACGCAGATGTGGATTCGAGGTCGCGTCGCTCCCTCCCATCCGGGCGGCCATGGTGAGGTCCTTAATGAGTTTGGTGAACATCTTCCCACGGCGGGCATCCTTGACCGCCTTCTTATGTTTAATCGTGCTCCATTTGGAATGGCCGGACATGGCTGTCTCCTCGCGGCAGTAGACTTCCCGATAGGGGTAACACATTCCCCGCATGGAGTAAACGCACAAAGGCGGCTCACAGTCCATGCCTGACCTGAGGTAACATCCCGCCGAAATTAGACTTTCAGCAAGCAAAACGAAAAAAGGAGATGAAAATCTTCCATCCCCTTTCTGCCCAAAATCGCTCTTTGGGTTCTAGCGAAACGGGCTCTACGACGAGCGCGCTTTCCTTTTTTGTTCGTGGTATTTCTTGAATGCCGGTATAACCTCATTCTAAAATAACGTCATATGCTTCACCGTCTGCTCATGGGTTGCGTTACCAGGGCCGGCACCGCAGATAATATATCCAAACCCGCCCAGATATTCGTAGTCAGCGATCAGCTTGTCGAGCACCGTCTTCGGTGTTCCGGCAATGGCGGAGCCAATCCGGCAGAGGCGATGGGCCGAATCCAGGATGATCGGGCAGAAAGACGTGGAAGTGCTCGGCAAGACGATCCATGCCTTCAGTCCACAGCCCTGCTCCCAGCGCATTGTGCAAAAAAAGCAGGGGTTCGCCTTGGCCGGCCTCCAGAACACGGACGGTGTAGTCTCCGGCGAGTATCGTTCGTTCTTGTGGTGTACGCATGCAGGGCTCTCCTTTGTCTCCCTGTTAGTGTCCGGGTTCAGACCGGTTTTGCAAGAGCAGGTGCAACAGTATGTATATGCAGCACAGGCAGCTGGGGGAGTGGTCGGATACGAAAAAACACGCTACACCCGAGCATCGCTCACATACGATGCTCTTTGGTGCGTACGATTCTCTTGTGTGAAGGATATTTCTCTGTGCGACTCATTACAATTCTTGCCCATGCCGGGGTAGTCACAGGCTTCGCAGGATTATTCTTCGGCTGCCTGGCATGGATGTATAATTCCCCCTTTGGTCCAGCCATCGCGGGCGGGGGTCTGGTGCTGTGTGGTGCCGGTAGCCTGCTGGGTTGGTATTACGGCTTTAGTCCGATGTGGCAGCCGCGTGGCTGGGAAGAGCACGTGACTGGAACCGACCAGCACTACATTATATCAACCCAGCAGTATCCGCCCTATCTCATCCGGCAGGCGAAAAAACGTGGCGGTATGCAGTTTGGGACGGGCGTGTATACGCTCCTGGAGGAAGAGGACGAAGTAGCGGAGGAGGCCCAGGCGCTATACGGTCTGCAATGGAGAGAACGTCAGGAAGCGCAGGAGGGGCATCAATGGGTTGTCCAGGTCCTGAGCGAAGGGCGGCTGACCGAGCTTGAAGGTTTTCGTCCCATATCAGACGAGGGGTAAGCTCTATCGGCCGATTACACAGGCTTACGCACGGAAATATCGTTCGAGACGGAAAGAGCCGGCTTTTTAACCCATAGGACGGTGGCGCAGCAGGCGTCCTGTGCAAACGCCGGTATGCTGACCGCGGTCGACAGCAGTCCGGCCATTCACCACGACATAGCTGACGCCGGGAGGATAACGGCGGGGTTCTTGGTACGTCCCAACATCGGCAATGGTGTGCGGATCAAAGACCACAATGTCGGCATACGCCCCCGCACGGATGAGGCCACGATCGGTGAGATGGAATTTCTCGGCGGACAGACCCGTCATCCTATGGACGGCATCCTCTAGAGTGAGCAGTCCTGTTTCGCGGACATATTTTCCTAGGATGCGGGCAAAAGTGCCGTACAAACGTGGATGCGGTTTTCCTTCAACCGACGGGATGCCGTCAGATCCGATCATAGTCGTGGGATGGGCCAACACGCGACGCACATCGGTCTCGTCCATACCAAAGATCACGGCGATCGTACTCGCGCCCTCTCCCGCGAGCAGCTCGGTGACAGTCTCCTGGAGTGACTTTCCGGTCAGTTGGCAAATTTCCTCCAAGGTTTTGCCCTCATACTCGTGTAGGGACGGCGTTGAAGCAATCAAGACATCGCTCGGGGTAGAACGTTCTAGCACGCCGCCCTGGACTAATGCGGCCAGCGTTGTGCTGCCGGCCGTGTATGGGTAGGCGTCTGAGCTAATTGCTAAACCACGCGTACGGGCCTGTTCAAGCAAAGCCAAACTCTTGTTGACGTTGCCCCAGTTACGCCGGCCCATAACCTTATGGTGCGAAATCTGAACCGCCACTCCGGCTTCTTCGCCAATGCGCACCGTTTCCTTGATCGAGTCGAGCAGATGCTCAGCCTCGTCCCGCATGTGGGAGGCATACACCCCATCGTACTCCGCCACCACTTGCGCCAGGGCAACCACTTCTTCCGTCTGAGCATAGCGACCGGGGGCATAGAACAAGCCGGTTGACAGCCCGACCGCCCCGGCTTCCAGCCCCTCACGCACCAGGTCTCGCATCTGTCTCAGTTCATGGGCAGACGGTTCCCGTTTTTCGTCAGGCAGCACGCCGTAACGGACAGCAGCATGCGGCACCAGGCTGGCAACATTCACTGCGGCTGGCCGAGCCTCAAGCGCTTGATAAAATTCCTCAGTGGTCTCCCAGTCAAAACGCCCCATCGGACCGAACAGGAGAGGCCCGAACCCGCGTAAAAAATCTCTATAGGCAGCGTTGGCCGGAGCTGCACCAAAGCCACAGTTCCCGACCACCTCGGTCGTCACGCCCTGCATGATCTTGAAGTCACACTCGGGCCGATCAAGCACAGCAAAATCGTCGTGGGAATGGACGTCAATAAACCCAGGGGCAACAATACAGCCCGTGGCGTCAAGCGTCTGTCGAGTTTCACCACCACAATCACCAACAGTAACGATCCGGTCAGCCTGAAGGGCAACGTCAGCTTGCACTCCAGGTCGGCCGGAGCCGTCGATAACCGTCCCATTACGAATGACGATGTCGTACAGCATAGACGCGTCTTCCTATATGTATCCCATTTATCCTTAGCTTAGAACCATTAATCAAACTCCGTCTTATCCTGTCGGCCTGGATACCTGCTTACGCAGGTATGACACAAAAGGGTTGTCATTCCCGTGAAAACGGGAATCCAGAGGAGGGGCTGGGGCGCTGCCCATGAACTCTAGGCAGTTTTGTTAGGCGCTTAGGCGCTCTAACCTGCGGAAGCCGGAGACCGATCAACGCGAGGGCCTCCTACGCATTCCAGCGTTATGCCACAGGCCGAAACTTCAGAACCGAAATCTCCTCAGACCAATCCTCAAAGGTCACCGTAACCGGCATGCCGATACTGACTTGCTCAGGGTCACACTCGA
>CAUZQN010000265.1:0-5122 GCA_963581605.1 uncultured Binatia bacterium (SeqCode) | reverse complement strand
ATTATTACTGCAGGCTGGCGCCCCGCGCGTATTGCGCGCTGGATTCAGCGCCAAAGCAAAGGACACACTCAGCTGGTAATGCTCGGCCGTAAAGGCAGCCGTCCTACCAATACAACCGATATCGGGGTCGCGTGCAGCCATTTTCGTCTGCCGCCTCATCCTCGGCGTATCGAAACTGCGGCACCTTTGACGCAAGTCACCCCAGAGCGACTCAAGCAGGGGGCAGACCAGTGGCGTCACCTGGTTCAGGACGCTCCGCATCCATGGATTATGCTGCTGCTCGGAGGGGCGACCGCCCGTTATCAGCTTAATCCCGGCATTGCCCGGAAAATGGGAGAAGATATCCGCACGTTTGCCGAACGTGTGGGTGGAAAAGTCTTCGCCACGACCAGTCGACGAACGGGCGAGGCGGAAACAGCTGCCCTGATCGCTGGTCTGGGTCCAGCCCATTACGTGTATACTTGGGAAGCGGGACAGCAAGACAATCCGTATTTTGGCTATCTGGCACTAGCGGACGTTTTGATTGTGAGCGGAGAGAGCGAGTCCATGTTGGCTGAAGCCGCAACCACCGCTACACCGTTCTACATCTATCCCTTGCCAGAGCGAGCGGCGGACCTGGTCGGGAGTTGCAAGGAGTGGATAGTCACTCATGCGCAAACCACGCAGCGTAAAAAGCGAGGTAGCATTCGACCCCAAAGCGGTCTGTCCTATGTGTGCGCCCGATTGATTGAACGCGGCATTGTCCAGCCCCGGCGGGATCTGAGTGCGTTGCACGACACCCTGGTCCAGCGTAAGATCGCGCGCTTTTTCGGTGAACCCTTGGATCTTGAGACACGGCCAGCCCTGCATGAGTTTGGGCATGTTGCCCAAAAGGTTCGCCGCCTGCTCGGCTTTTATACAGTCTTATGATCAAACTTGCAGTCCTATGATCAAACTTGTTCTTCTTCGTCACGGCCAGAGCATTTGGAACCAAGCCCGTCGCTTTACCGGCTGGGCCGATGTCGATCTCAGTCCACACGGTCGGGAGCAAGTCAGACGAGCCGCTCAGCTCCTGCAAGCGGTTGGTTTTTCGTTTGACGTGGGCTTTACCTCCTATCTGCAGCGTTCTGTACATACACTTGAGATCGTTCTGGAAAGCATGCGGCTCCAGGTTCCGATCCATGCCAGCTGGCGGCTAAATGAGCGCCATTATGGTGCGCTGCAAGGACTCAGCCGGCAAGAGATCGCCACGCGTTACGGCCAGGAACAAGTCGTGATCTGGCAACAGTACTTTGATATTGCGCCCCCAGCGCTTGACCCGACAGACGAGCGCTTTCCCGGCCATGATCCCCGCTATGCCGAGCTCACACACGCAGAACTGCCACGCACGGAAACCCTCAAAGCCGTCCGCGCGCGCGTGCTCCCCTACTGGCACGAGACGATAATTCCCCAGATCAAAGCCGGCAAACAGATTTTAATAGTCGCGCACGGCAATAGCCTGCGTGCACTGACCACGTATCTTGATGGCATTGCGGAAAACGACATTCCAGGTGTGAAACGTCCGCTCACAGGCGAGCCGTTTGTGTACGAATTTGACGAACAAGCAAATCCGCTACGGCATTACTACGTACGCCGGGCCCCAAAACTCCAGCGCTGGGTCAAAACCAAGTTGAGGAATCTGGGCAGGTCAGGCAGCTTGGGAAAATCGGGCAGCTTGGGCAAGTCGGGACAGTTGCCTCCAGCGACAAAGGATCGCTCATGTGCGGGATAAGCGGATTTTTGGACCCTGCTCCAAATCCTCGACTGTCTGAATTCTCAATGCTGGCCACGCGCATGGCAGATACGCTTGTATCCCGCGGACCGGACGACCATGGGGTCTGGGTTGATCAGACACATGGGATCGGTCTTGCACATCGACGCTTATCCGTCATCGATCTGTCACCAAGCGGCCGCCAACCCATGCTGTCTGCGGATGGACGTTTTGTGTTGGTGTATAATGGCGAACTCTATAATTTTCAGGAACTCCGCGCAGACCTCGAAGCGCAAGGCCATATCTTCCGCGGGAATAGTGACTCCGAAGTATTGCTTGAAGCGTGTGCAGCCTGGGGGATCGAACAGACTATGAGGCGTTGCCTCGGCATGTTTGCCTTTGGTCTATGGGATCGCCAAGAACGCTGCCTCACACTGGTACGCGACCGGATCGGCATTAAGCCACTCTACTGGGCTCGTTTCGGACAGGTCTTTCTCTTTGCTTCTGAGCTGAAAGCGCTTCGGGCGCATCCGTGCTTTGAGACACAGCTTGACCGAGACATGGTTATTCCGTTTCTGCGCTATAATTATATTCCTGCCCCGCACAGCATTTATCGTGACGTGTATAAGCTTGAACCCGGCTGCATGTTACAGCTGCGTGCGTCCCAAAATCTACAAATCACTCCACACATCACGCGCTATTGGGATCTCAACCACGTTGTCCAGAAGGGGACTGAGGCTCCGAAACACGTAGATGACGCTCAGGCTTTGGACCAACTCGAAATCTTACTGAGTGACGCGGTCCAACGGCGTATGGTTGCCGATGTTCCCCTAGGCGCTTTTTTGTCTGGAGGAATTGATTCCTCAACCATTGTCGCGCTTATGCAACAGCACAGCCCGCGTCCTATCAAGACGTTTACTATTGGCTTTCAGGAAGCAGACCGTGACGAATCCCAGTATGCGCAACAGATTGCGCGACACCTAGGCACTGACCATCAGACACTTGTTGTCGAGCCAAGTCACGCCTCAGACCTCCTGCCACGCTTGCCCGACTGGTATGATGAGCCCTTTGCTGACACCTCTCAGATTCCGACCTGTTTTGTCTCGCATTTGGCCCGGCAGGAGGTCACTGTTGCGCTCTCCGGAGACGGAGGCGATGAGCTATTCGCTGGGTATAAGCGCTATATCAAAGCCGCCCAACTATGGGGCCGATGCTCACGGCTGCCACGTCCTCTCCGCGCTGTGTTGGCGCAGGCCACAGGCTTGCTTCCTCCGTTCTTAGAAAATGTGCAGTCACTTGCACCTAAACCGCTCTCACGTTTGGTCAAACACACGCATCAGCTCTCCCGTGCGTTGTCGCTCGATACAGCCGACTTACACGATCGCCAACTGTGGCGGCACTGGGAGGATCCGGCCAGACTCGTTGTCAACGCGGACGCTAACGGGGCGCAGAAATCGTATTTCGCACACCACACAACTCCAGCGGTAGACATGGTCTCTCAGATGCAGTTTTTGGACACCCTCTCCTATCTGCCGGATAATAATCTGACCAAGGTCGATCGGGCCAGCATGGGAGTCAGCCTTGAAGTCCGGGTGCCGCTGCTGGATCATCGGATTGTCGAGTTCACCTGGACGCTACCCTCCCACATGAAGATCCGTAACGGCCAGGGCAAATGGCTATTGCGGCAGTTGCTGTATAAATATGTGCCGCGTGAGCTGGTGGAACGGCCCAAGCAGGGTTTTGGGGTTCCGCTGAGTGGCTGGTTGCGCGGGCCGTTGCGGGAATGGGCAGAGGAGCTGCTGTCGGAGCAGACATTGTGTCAAACCGGTGTATTCAACCCAGCCTTGGTGCGGCAGAAGTGGACCGAGCATATAGCTGGAACGTCTGATTGGAAGCGGCCGTTGTGGAACGTGTTGATGTTTCAAGCCTGGCATAAGCAGTGGATGTAAATGCAGTATCTTGATCTGGATCAGCTCAGTGTAATTGATACGGAGGCTTTTCAGGCTCAGCAGCCGTATCCATGGATCAATCCCGAACGATTGCTGACTGAGGAGGGCTATCGACGGCTCTTAAACAACCTGCCCGACCAGGCACAGTTTACCCCCAGCTTCGGCAACCAACGCGCCCACGGGCAGCAAGGCCATGACCGGTTTATTTTGGAATACTCCGACGACTTACCTGTGGTCCAGGAGTGGAAAAACTTTGTGGCTGAGTTGCGTAGCGCGGCCTATCACACTTTTCTGAGTCGTTTGCTCGGGACGAGAGCATTTGAACTCAGCTTTCACTGGCACTATACCCCACGTGGCTGTTCTATCTCGCCGCACTGCGATGCCAAGCACAAGCTCGGCTCACATATTTTTTATTTCAACACAACACAGGACTGGGATCCCACCTGGGGCGGCCAGACATTACTACTCGACGATGGGGGCCGCTTTTCACGAAAGTCGGCTCCACGGATAGAGGACTTTGATAAAATTTCGAAGTCAAAAGCCATAGGCAATTGCAGCCTGCTCTTCGGCCGCAAGGAAAAATCCTGGCACTCCATGTCGCCCCTGCAGTGCCCGCAAGACCGGCTGCGCAAAGTCTTTATCGTGGTGATCAACCGCTTTGGACCGGTGGAGCAGGTCAAACGCTTATTTGGTGGAAAGGCGAAGGGGTATTAAGCGCCTATCCGAATAACCAGAGGTGCCCGGTTCTGTCATTCTGAGCGTAGCGAAGAATCTCTCCCCTAGGCGTGGAGGTGAGATGTTGCGCGGAGTTTATCTTGAGCGCAGTCGAAGGACTCAACATGACACCTTGAAACCGTTATTCGGATAGCCTCTAAGCGCAGGCGAGTAGATCAGGCAGGCCAGGCAAGAACGCTTCAATCGGTAAGATTTCAATACCATCATCTCTCATTGAGCGCTCTCCGCAATAAATTAAATACGCTTTCGCCATCGGGTAGTCGGCCAGAAATGCCTTCAGCCCTTTGGTATCTTCTTTACGGACTTTTGTAGTAAGTTTCACCTCAAATGCTTTGATCCCGTTTTCTCCATACAGAACGAAATCGACCTCACGCCCAGCCTGGGTCCGCCAATAAAAAAGTCTATAACCCAGATTCAGATATGCGTTATAGGCAATCAGTTCTTGTAATAAGAATGTTTCGAGTGCAGCACCACCAATCTCACTTGGCCTGTCCAGCGGACCTCGGGGACGCAGGGTTTGGTATACGCCGACATCAAAGAAGTAGAACTTCTGATGCTGAACCATTTTGCGTTTCGCCTTTTTGGTAAACACCGGAAGCCGGCAGCTGAGGAGCAGGTCATCCAGAATACCGAAGTAGTTCTCCATAACCTTTCGCTCTATTGCACACTCACGGCTGACGGCAGAGACATTGAGATCTTGCCCTTGTGA
>CAUZQN010000264.1:0-5123 GCA_963581605.1 uncultured Binatia bacterium (SeqCode) | reverse complement strand
GGCTGCCTGCGCTATATGCGCGAGAACGGGTACGAAACCATGACAACAACGACTGAGGCCGAAGAAGCGTGGACCGAGCGCTGCTATGAATCAGCGAAAAGTCTGCTGATCAACGACATGCAGGACTCATGGTTCTTCGGCAGCACCAACCCCGAGAATGTTCGCGGCCGCTTCCTCTTATTTGCCGGCGGCGTGCCGCTCTACCGTGATATCTTTGCCAACATTGCGGCTAAGGGATACGAAGGCTTCGATCTGAGCTAGTTCCTATGGCAGCGCGCTCGGTCAATAGGCTGAAAGCCTACCCGAATAACCATGGGCGCCCGGTTCTGTCATTCTGAGCGATGCGAAGAATCTCTCCCCTAGGCACAGAGGCGAGATGTTTCGCGGAGTTTGTCCAAAAGGAAGATCCCTCGGCCTGTCATTCCCGCCTTCCCCTGTCATTCCCAACTTGATTGGAAATCCAGTGCAGCGCCGGGAGATGGATGCATGCCTGCGCAGGCATGACAGCAAGCGGAACCGGAGGGCAACTTCAGTCAGGCTTGCCCCGGTCTGGCAAGACACAAAACACCTGCGCTTCGACTAAGAACGCGTGATTAAACTTACTCAGCAAATCCTCGATCACGATCGTGGCATTCAATTCTACCAACGCTCGGTCAGAAAAAAGTGTTCTCAACTCGGCGAAGAATTCGTCTGAGACATCATCATCGGTCTGCACCATCTGCTCGGCAAACGCCAAGGCGGCTTTCTCGCGCTCCGTAAAGAGTGCGCTGCGCTGATATTCGTTCACCGCTTGTATTTTTTCGATTGAGGCCCCCGCTTTCATCCCCCCGGATGAATTGATGTCAATTCAAAAGGGACACCCGTTGATGGAAGCGACACGCACCCGCACCAGGGAGCGTAGCTGTGCATCGATCTCCTGCGCTTCTTCCAACGCTGCGGTTAATCCCCCGACGGCCTTCAAAAACGCGGGGAAGTGTGCCATCAGCTTGGTCGGGTTGAGGACTGCGCCAAAGTTCTTCTCCATGTCGGCATACGCCCCCTGCAATTCCGGGCTGAGCTCATCTTTTTCCAAATACCTGAGTCGCGGCATACTTTCCTCCTTCTTTCTGACGCTCAGGGAGCGCCGCTCTTGATGATATCAATGACATGTTCGTTGGCGTGCAGGGCTCATGATAATTCTGCCAGCAACGCTTTGGCCTCTTGCAAATCCGCCGTGTCAAACCCTTCGGTGAACCAATCGTAGATGGGAGCGAGTAGCTCTCGCGCTTCCGCTATCTTCCCCCGCTGCTGCCACAGCCGGGCCGGGCTCATGGCGGCGCGCAGTTCCCAAGATTTGGCGTCTGCAAAGACCGCCCTACACCCACTCTTCCTCGGTATGCAGGCGGGTCAGGTGGATCTTCTTGAACTTCCACTGGCCGTCTTCCTTCACATAGTCTTCGTGGTAGTGCCCCCAACCCTTAAAGTTGCAGGTCGGCAGGCGCACATCGTCGAACATCGACCAGACCCCGTGCGCCGTCGTGGCGCTGGTCAGCTCGATTTCCGGCATATAGCCCTGATGGATCGATTTTGCGCCGGTCATCAGCGTCCGGATGCCATCAACCAACGCGTCGCGTCCCTTGATCTCGATATCGCACGGTAGATCCTTGCTTGCCCGCGGCGCGCCCTCGTATACAGCCGAAACATCTGAAGTCAAACATTCCCTCAAGAGCTCCCACTGCCGGGTGTCCATCAAGCGGAAATAGCGCGCTTTGAGTTGGCGAATTGCTTCCACATCGTTGTGCTGGTCTATGTTCATGTCTTTCTCCCTGCGGCTGCTCGTTGCTTGATCATTCGTCACCGAATACCCGGGTGCTAGGCGCTGCGCACGATGCGCCCCGGCCGTGCGCCTGTGTCTTTGCCGTTCTCTTGCACGACTTCGCCACTCACAAAGGTCTTTTCGTACCCGTTCGCGGTTTGCATCAAACGCGGCATGCCGGCGGGAAGATCGTAGATCATTTCCGGGTGGTTGACCCTCAGATTGTCATAGTCGATCAGATTCACATCGGCCTTCGCCCCAGGCTCCAGCGTCCCGCGATCGGTCATACCAAACAGGCGTGCACCGTCCTGCGTCAACTTCTTAACCACAAACTCCAGCGGCCGCCGGCTTGGGTCATCGGTCGCCTTATCACGTGTCCAATGAGTCAGGGCATACGTTGACACGCCGGCGTCAATGATTTGGCGTACATGGGCACCCGCATCACTGCCACCCATGACCGTAATCGGATCGCATATCAACTCGCGCAGGCAGTCCGCGTTGCCATCGGCATATCCGAATGCGGCATACATCAAGAAGGCCCGGCCATTTTGCGCTAGCATCAGGTCGTAGACCACCTCGCGTGGATCGCGTTTCTCCCGCGCAGCGATAGCGGCAATACTATGCGCGCTATCCGGCTCGTAACTGAGCTGCTGGCCCATAGGATAGGTTCGTTCCCAGACTTTCTTGTTCTGGTACAGCAGCGACATCCCAGTCGTATGAGGGTCTTGTTCTGTGACGAGTTTTTGCCGCAGCTCAGAGTCGCGCAGGGCGGCCATTTTCTCATCATGCGGGAGTTTTTTGAGAGGCTGATAGCTGGGAAGGTACTCAAATGGATTTTCTCCCTGGAAACTGAACAACACACACACCGGGCGGGCGAATACCATCGGAATAATCGGCACGCCGCCTTTCACCGCGGCCGTACATTTGGCCATGACTTCACGCCATTGCTCAGGATAGGTGTTGGTCTGAACGAGGAGGAAAGTGAACGGACACCCAGTCGAACGGGCAATCTGGATTAGCATCTCGACTTCTTGCACTAGTTCTGCGTTTTCCCCGCCCGCACCACGTGGGACGACTTCGAGGATGCCGCGCCCAGTCGATCGCACGGCGCTGGCTATACCCGTCAGCTCTTCTGCTCAGGTTCGCCATCATTTGCGGTATGGGCTAAAGTCCGTGAGGTCGAGAAGCCGAGCGCGCCTGCGAGTATGGCCTCTTTGACAATTGCGGCAATCTGGGCAATGTCTTTTTCCGTTGCGGGTTCATTCTTGGCCCCACGTTCGCCCATCACAAAGGCTCGGACCGCGCCGTGGGTGATCATACCGCCGACATCCAGGGTGCGCGGCATTTTGTCCAACACATCAAGATATTCGGAAAAACTCTGCCAGCCCCACGGCAAGCCTGCCGCCAATGACGGGCCAGGAATATCTTCGACCCCTTCCATCAATCCTATCAGCCAGTCGTGACGGTCAGGTGTGGCTGGGGCAAATCCAACCCCGCAATTCCCCATGACCACGGTCGATATGCCGTGCCACAGCGACGGGGTCATTTGTTAATCCCAGGCCACCTGGCCGTCATAATGGGTATGTACGTCCACCGTACGTCCACCCAAGCCGGGGTAACCAGGAGGCCATCCGCATCAACTGTTTTCTTCGCGCTGCCCAGATCTTTCCCCACCGCAACGATGCGACCGTCCGCAAGAGCAACGTCTCCGGTAAATGCCGGTTTGCCGGTTCCATCCACAATGTTTCCACCACGAATCACAACATCGTGCATCCGTCTTCCTCCTTCTTACCTATGGGTCTGCCCGGAATTCTTCACATGAGGTGGAGGCAGTCGTTGCATTTATTCCTTCGTAGTGAAGACGAAGTACTTGCCCATCTCCTGGCGGGCCTCTTTCATGAAGGTCACATAGCGGTGGAAACCACCGTTATAGTTACCGTCCTGTCTACGGTTAGACTCTCCCTCGAAGTTATAATAGCCGGGCGTACAGTCCCGGTTCCGACTGGTCTTCCCGCGGTGCTTAATGACTTGTTGCACCCACCACTCCTCAGCCTCAGGAGTCGGGTCTATCGACTGATACCCATTGCGGCGCACGTGGTCGATGCAGGCCGCGATGTGATCACCCTCGGTGTTGAGAATATCCGTCAGATTGAACTGGAAAGACGACTGGTAGCCGCCCATGATGAACAAATTGGGGTAACCCTGTGTATGCAGACCAAACAGGGTGCGGATGCCGCTGTCGTATTTGTCAGTCAGGTCGAGACCATCCTCTCCTTTGATCTGATTGTAAATGCCGGTCTTTTGGACCTCAAAGCCGGTGGCATAGATGAGCAGGTCAAGCTCGTACTCTTTGCCCTCAAACACCACGCCCTGCTCGGTGATCTCGGTGATGCCCTTGCCTTGGGTATCGACCAGATGGACGTTGGGTCGGTTAAAGGTCGGCAAGTAGTCATTGTGAAAGCACGGGCGCTTGCACATGAACATATACCAAGGTTTGAGCGCGTCGGCGGTCGCCTTGTCCTTCACCGTCTCGTCTATGCGCTGGTGGATGCGCATCATATAGTCGATATTGGCGTTCTCCTGACGGCGGATGGTCTCCTCGCGAGGCAGCGCAGCGCGCTGGGTCTTCTGCTCCTCAGTCAGCTGCGGGTCCATGACTTTCCGCATGCCTGCCCGCCGCTCGGCCTGCCAGCCGGGCTTCAGCTTGCGGGCCCAGTTGGGGTCGGTGGGATTATCGTCTCGAATGTCAATCGAAGACGGGGTACGTTGGAATATGTATAGCGCCTTGGCCGCCGCCCCCAGGCCAGGAACAGCCTGGACCGCTGTCGCCCCTGTGCCGATAATACCCACGACTTTGTCTTCCAGACCTGACAGGTCTTCGTGTGTATAGTCGTAGTCCCAACGCGAGGTGTGAAAGGAGTGGCCCTGAAAGGACTGCATACCTTTGATCTTGGTTAGCTTGGGCTTAGACAAAGTCCCGTTGGCACAGATCACGAACTGTGCCTGCATGTGATCGCCCCGGTCGGTGCGGATATGCCACAGCTCTTCCGCTTCATCCCACACCGTGGACGTGACCGTCGTCTGGAAGACGGCTAACTCGTATAGATTGTACTTCTTGGCCATAGCCTGGCAGTGCGCGTAAATCTCCGGACCTTTAGCGAAGCGATCCTTGGGCACATAGTCCATTTCATCGAGCAGAGGCAGGTAATCATACGACGGTACGTCACACGCCACGCCTGGGTAGCGGTTCCAATACCAGGTGCCACCGACGTCGGCGCCTCGTTCGACAATGCGGATGCTCTCGACACCATACTTACGCAGCCGGGCG
>CAUZQN010000263.1:0-5130 GCA_963581605.1 uncultured Binatia bacterium (SeqCode) | reverse complement strand
GGGGTCTTCAGACAGACGGCTTCTTCCCGTTTGATACGCTCGCGGTTGGGTATGTAACGGGATCGCAGCGGTTTCAGTGTGATCTGCTCTCGGCGCAAGTCGTGAGTAGGAGCGGCATCTGGTCGAGCACGCTCACCTTGGAGGTCTCCAAGCACATCCAGAACGGCAATCTAGTCACGTATTGTTATAACGTATCTCCGCAATTCAAGCTGGATCTCATGCAGCGTCTGCGAGCAGGGGTGACTGCAACGTCTGCAGTCAAGGTGGTTGCAGCGCCTGCAAACGGCGCGACGGAGACGGACACACATCAACGACGAGAAAAGGAGAAAATATGACGTGAGGGCCGAATATTTTCACGTACTGGGTGCGCGCGCTTTCCTGCGTGTCCGGGGGGTGGGTGGTTGGGGACAATGGCCTTCGATCAAATCGTGCCGGGAGGTAATGGCACTGGCCATAAAATCGAGAAACGTTTGCACCCGGGTTGTGTTGCTCAGGTCAGGATGGGTCAAGAGCCAGATATGCTTGCCGAGCTTGGGTCTGCCGGGAGGAAGTCGGCGCAAGCTCGACTCCTGGTCGCCAATAAAGCAGGGCAGGATACCAATGCCTATTCCTCCCTTAACGGCTTCGAGCTGAAGGACGGCATTGTTGAGTCGGTGACGGACTGGAACGGTGGGGAAATTGCTTTCTTTTACCCACTTGGGATGGGTCATCTGATCATCCCAGCCGAGCCAGGTCAGACTGGCCAGATCATCCGCCGGAGCATCTGCAAGATTATGTTGAGCGAGGTATGTCGTCGAAGCGTAGGCCGCGGTTGCCTGCTGGAGCAAACGTCTGCCAACTAAGTGTTCAGGCACATTATCAGTGAGACGGATTGCGACATCTGCTTCACGTTTAGTGAGGTCTAAATGTTCATACGAGACATTGATCTCTAAGCCTATGCCTGGATAGGTCTGGGTGAAGGTTGCCAGATCGGGCATCAAGAGTTTCATGGCTAAGAGGTCGGGCATGGTGACGCGGAGTTCTCCGGTGAGGCGCGTATCTTGCCCCAGCAGGCGGCGTTCAAGAGCAAGGATTTCTTCTTCGATCTGCTGGGCCGAATCGAGCATGTCCTCTCCCGCAGACGTGGGTGTATACCCTGTTGGTAAACGTTCGAAGAGACGCACCCCGAGCTTTTGCTCAAATGCGCGGATGCGGCGGGAGACAGTTGAATTGTCTACGTCTAACGACTCAGCTGCCGCCCGGACCGAGCCCTTGCGGACAAGGGCAAGAAAAATTCGCAAATCATCCCAATCCCGCATTGCTGCAATTATGCACCAAGAGATTGCGAAAATCGAGGGTAGTAAAGCATATTTTCAATGGGCATAGTAGGAGCGAAGTGGTGAGGGGCTCATGCCTGCAGGTAATCGAGAAGAACAGGGCAGTGATATGGAAGTGTTGATAACCTGCCCGTCACAACGTGACCGAAGCGCGCTCGCTCAGATCTCCGGCCACACTTTTCACCTGCTTGACGCTCCGCTCAATCCGCGCACGCCGTCGCCTGAACTCGATCTTCTCGTCTATACGGATCAGTGTCGAGAATATATTAAGACGCACCATATTGACGCGGTTTTTTACTCGCGCGATGTGGCGGACATTGTTGCTGCAGTGTTGTGCGAGGAGTTCGGCTTTCCCGGCCCCAGCCTGGAGTCCGTCTTTCTGTGTCTGCACAAATACTACGGTCGCCAGTACGAGCCCAATCCGGTCCGGTGTGAATATATTGATCTCGCCGACGAACAGCCTACGCTGACGCGCTACCCGTGTTATCTTAAGCCGCCGTGGCTGAATCTTGGCATTCTGGGATTTAAGCTCGACTCTCCGGACGACCTCCAGCGTGCGCTGGCAGTTGCGCGGCGTGAATATCCGGCCTGGTCGCCGCTCTATTTTCCATTTTTTGAGCGGTATATCGATTGTGAAAAATTTCCGCTGGCCGCCCGCGAGATCATGCTGGTCGAAGACTTTGTTGAGGGACCGCAGGTGACGGTTGAAGGCTGGGTGGTGGATCACCAGCCGCATCTATGGGCTATTACCGACACGAATACCTATCCCGGGACCCGAGTCATTGACAATTTTTCGCTGCCCTCGCGCCAGCCGGCTCATATCCAAGATCAGCTGACCAGTCAGACTATGGCGGCGGTCGACAATATCGGACTGGATAACGGCTTCTTCAATATTGAATTTTGGTGTCATGACAATGCTGTTACTTTGACCGAGGTGAATGGACGGGCGGCAACGTGCTTTTATAATCTGTACCGCAACTGCCTGGGCGCCTGCATCTATGAAGCGGGACTCGCCTTGGCGTGCGGCCGAGACCTGCAACCGCAGCTTGCTCAGACAGACGTGGTTGGGGGGCAATTTAACTTTATTACCTTTGGCGAAGATGTCGCAGAAAACCTGTTTGGCTTTACTCGTGCTGGCGAGATTGACGGGCTTACGTTGTATATCGAACCGGGACAGGAAATTCGTCCAGTGAGTGAGTTTGGCGTCGTCCTGGCGCAGATTGACTTATTCGGTCCAAGCTACGAAGCCATTCATGCCGAAGCCGATGCTTTGCGTCGCCGTCTTCTCAAACAGCCGGCGCATTCTCCCTGGTAAGCAATGAAAAAAAGATAATCCAGTATGTTCCTTGAACTTTGAACTTTGAACTTTCAACTTTGAACTTTTGACTTAATACGATGTGTCGTTTCGTTGTGTATCGGGGCAAGCCGGTGCTGCTGGCTCGTGTCATCAGTGAGCCGGAGCATTCCCTTATAGAGCAGAGTTATCAGCCCAAAGAGATGACGGCCGGGACGGTGAATGTGGATGGTTTTGGAGTAGGCTGGTATAACCGCGCGCTTGATGCCACGCCGTGTGTGTATACGAGTATCCTTCCTATCTGGAACGACCGTAACCTGCCAGGGTTGAGCCGCCATATTGCCTCGGATTGTATTTTGGCTAATGTGCGGAGCGCCACGCCTGGTTTTGGACTTGATCAGAGCAATTGCCAGCCGTTTACCTATGAGCGCCTGCTCTTTATGCACAACGGTTTTATTGAAAACTTCCGGGATACCTTGCTGCGCAAGATTCGTGACTCGCTGCGTGACGAATATTATCGACTCATCCAGGGGACAACCGATTCCGAGCATATTTTTGCCCTGGTGTTGAACTTTCTACATGGCCGAGAGTACACGCAGCAGACGCTCGTAGCAGCCTTACAGGAAACGGTTGCGCAATTATTGGAGTGGACACACGGGCGGCAGATGCATATGGCACTGAATATTGCCCTGTCTGATGGCGAGCATGTCGCGGTGCTGCGGTTTGCCAACAGCTCTCCGGCCCCCTCCCTGTATTATTTGCCGAATAGCCCGGCTTTTCCCGACGGGGTCGTCATTGCCTCGGAGAAACTCTCCGCTGATCCCGAGTGGAGGGCTGTGCCCGCGGGGCATCTGATCACATGCAGCAACGCGTTCGACGTACACGTGACGAACCTGAGTTGTCCGGATGCGACGGAAGCGGCGTAATCGACATGAACGCTGTAAGCGACATGAACGACATAATTGACAGCGCTGACTGCCGACAGCAGATGGTCGAGGCACGCGCGTATACGAAGTCGCTCTTGTTGAACCTGGAAGCGGAAGACTTCTATCGCCAAGTTCACCCTGAGTTCAGCCCCGTTGGGTGGCATCTGGGGCATATTGGGGTGACTGAATCATTTTGGATACTCCAGCAATGTCAAGACGAAGCGCCTCTGGCTCCAGCATACGACACGTTGTTCTCCCCGCTGGATACTCCCAAGCAGAACCGGATCAACTTGCCCTCGCAGCGAGAGATCCTGTCCTATCTAGATGTAGTCCGGGATCGGGTGTTTGCCTTTCTTGAGCAGGGCGGATGGGAGGAAGCGCATCCGCTGCTGTCTGAAGGGCGCATTCTCAATATGCTCCTCCAGCATGAAGAGCAGCACAATGAAACGATGCTCCTGATTCTCAACCTGCTTGCGGCCGCACGATCCGATGCGGATGTCTCCGGTTGCCCGGCCCAGCCCAGCCTTTCCTGTGCGGTACGGCAACGAACGCATTCTCAACGGACGTCTCAAACAGAGATGGTCCGTATTCCTGACGGGCCGTTTGTGATGGGCAGTGACCATGCGGCCAGCACGCTGGATAATGAACGGCCACAACAGACCGTCCAGGTTGGGGAGTTTTTGATTGATCGGACTCCTGTTACGAATGCCGATTTCATGCAGTTTATTGAGCGCGGCGGCTATGTTAATCCAGCCTGGTGGAGCCAGGAGGGGTGGTGCTGGTGCACCGAAAACCATGTCAGACATCCGTTGCACTGGCGTTCGCGTGGCCATACTAGCGATGGCGGTAATGGCTTGCCTGCTGGTTGGGGGCATTGGATGGAAATCGATCTCGCTCGAACCGGACCATTAGACCCTACACTGCCCGTGATGTGTATCAGCTGGTATGAAGCCGATGCCTATGCTCGCTCGGTTGGCAAGCGTCTGCCCACGGAAGCTGAGTGGGAAAAGGCCGCCACGTGGGATTCCAACAGCCACGTCGAAGGTGCTGGTCGGTCTGACTGTCTCGACATGCTGGGCAGCGTGTGGGAATGGACGAATACCTGGTTTCAGCCGTATCCGGGTTTTCAGGCCTTTCCATATGCAGGCTATTCTGTTCCGTATTTCGACCAGCAGCACTGTGTCCTGAAAGGCGGGTCATGGGTAACCCGGCGGCATGTTGCGCGGACGACGTTTCGCAACTGGTATCACCCCGGGATGCGGGCGATCTTTGCGGGCTTGCGCTGCGCCAAAGATTTCATGTCCCCAGCGCCTCACGCCGTGAGCCGGCGCACTCTTTCTTGACTGATAGTAAAAGTAGAGATTTCCTATGCAAATAGCATCACACGACACGCATCGTCTGCAGATTACCGCGCCAGGCGAGATTCATTCACAATTCCGTGAGGATGTGGCCTTTGGCCTGAGTCAAACACAGAAAACGCTGCATCCCAAATATTTTTACGATGCGCACGGCTCGCAGTTATTTGAAGACATCTGTAAGCAGCCGGAATATTATCTCACCCGGACTGAGGCGCACATTCTACGCACCAATGCCG
>CAUZQN010000262.1:0-5153 GCA_963581605.1 uncultured Binatia bacterium (SeqCode) | reverse complement strand
TGGACACGCACCCATCAACACAGGAAGCAGCAGCGATATCCACTGCTCGCACTCGGCGTTCTCTGTCTTCTCGGGACGAGCACTGTGGCGGCGCAGGCAGCATTTCGTCAGCAGCTGGCTCTACAGACACCATCCGAGCTCAGTTGTCAGGATCCGGGGACGCCACAGGAAGGCGGGAAAACGCTGGTTATCATGAACACCTCAGACACTCCTTTGGCAAAGGGTCTCCGGATCACCTGGTCAGCGAGCGACGGAGATACGGGTCAGGTCGTGCTTTCCCAAGAATTACCATCCGGCAAGACCATACAGGTCAAAGGCCGGCCCGGAAGCAGGTACACCTGTCAAGCAGTAATAACATCATAAGGGTGTTATCGAAGGGGGGGCCCCGCCCACCCCTCCCGCCTCTCACTTTCAAACATCAGTTGATCTATAGGACGGCCAAAATTCAATTAAGGAGGTCTGCCGGCTCTCGCAGAACGGGTGGCTACCCTGGAAGCGCTCAGCTCAGGTTTCCTCACCGGTGGGGTGATCTTTGGTGTAGAGTTCGTCGAGGTGGAGGTGGCGGAGGGCGAGGCACCGTGAACTGTCCGGAGGGTAAGATAATCCTGGGCGGGGGTATTGGCGTCTTTCTCAACGATGGCGCTTCCTTCAACATCACACAAAGCATGCCTAAGGCACCCATTGATGACGATCCGGGGTACGGCTGGACATTCGGCGTCGATACCGACCCTCTGCTTTGGACCGTGGATATCTTGGTGCGCATGATGTGCGCCGACCAATCGGAATAAAGAAGGAACGACGTGCAGCAATAACCGCAGAGCGAACGAGAAACGGAGATGGGTAAGAAGGTCGATAAATTCGAGGAGTGTGGTGATCAACAATTCATAACACGGAAGGAGAACGATATGGGACAGTTTGCGGGAGTCGTCTTAGACGCGGGAGAAGATAACACTGCCGATGGGGTCAGGGGCCAGCGGCAGAGTGTCAGCTTTACGTTGCGCCCGAATACCAGCGGGGGTATCGTCATTGTGAGCACAGCAAAGCAAGATATTGATCAAGGCCAAGGCTATGTGCTGGATGACGAAAACCGCAACGTGCGCGTGGAGGGCCAAAAGGCCACAGAGGCGTGGTATATGAAGAATATCAGCACCACAAAATGCCAGGTGAATAAGAAAGAAACGCCGTAGGACAACGGCGCGGGTGAGCACGGACTCACCCGCCGCACTGCAGCGGAGTCGTGGCGGTGCAGGAGGAGTAGGGCGGAGGCATGGCAGAGCGAGGGGCAGGTGTACAAAATCCTGTTGCTGGAGAAAGAGTAGGGCGGTATACAAAGAAAATCAACTAGTTGTGAATGAGTGATTCCGTATCTCTCTCTTTCTTGTCGTTAGTGCTCATAGCTCCCCCACACAGTTGATGCTTATGGTGGTAGAGGATACAGCGTGTTTCATTTGTCGCCCAGAGTGGTACATGCGCAATAGGGCAATCTGGCAGTATTGGAGGACGGGAACGCCGAGGTGGCTCGGTACCGATGAAACGCGGCTACGCGGAATGAGGGATGCGACTTTACTTCTAAGATGCTATCCTCTAGTTAAGAACAGGTGACATCTAGAGTGGTGTTGTCTTGACGTGGATGTGTGGAGTTGCTCCGTGGTGTGGTGGAGCTGTGGTATGTGGAGGAGGAGTCCATGGGAGTGGTGCTGGAGGTCGAAGTCCCGCAGAGAGAGTTTAATCGCCGTATCCAACCGTTTGGTATCGCCCTGGCCGAGGTCTCTTGGCGTGTGAAAATGTTCACACACGAAGGGGTTGTCCTCTCGGCTTTGTATCTCGAAGAACCCGATATCATTCTCGCCCTCTCGTTCTGGCCCGGTGCTGACGAAGCACGGCGTCTGTTCAAAGGCAGTTTCGAGATCTGTTTATGCTCATCCGCTGATCCTCTGGGCCGAGTCCGGCTTAGCGTACAGCTTGATCCGGCTATGGTCGAGGAATTGTTCGTTGCCGCAGAGTTGATCAAGCCAAACCCTTCACGGGCGAGTGCCAAGCGTGCTGAGAAGTATTTCATAGATTTTCTCAGTATGGTATTTCCAGACTCTAAAGTTGTCTGGGCCCGCTCATACAGCTGGCAGGATGCTCCGCATTTTAGCGAATCCGCCATGCCTATCCGGGTGGGATAGGCTCTCGCATTCGTCGAAAAGACGTGGTATGCCGTAGACTTGAGCTGTTCACCGAACAGCTCAAGTCAAAAATAACGATACGAGAAGGCAGGCTGTATGCCTGCCTTTCTTTTGGAACATGCCATGTCTGAACGAATTGAAAATTCTCATCTGGTGACGATGACGCCCTTGGTCTCTCCACGGGAAATCAAAGCCAAACTCCCGCTCACCGAAGGTGCGGCTGGGACTGTTCTCCACACTCGGCGAGCCATTTGCGATATCCTGCATGGTCATGATCGACAGCGGTTGTTGGTTGTGGTCGGGCCGTGTTCTATTCATGACATTGAAGCGGCCTATGCATACGCCGAACGGCTGAAGCCTATTATTGATGCAACCCGAGAACAGCTGGTCATTGTTATGCGGACGTATTTTGAGAAGCCGCGCACGACCGTCGGCTGGAAGGGGCTGATAAACGACCCGCACCTTGACGGCTCGTGTGATATCCCGACCGGTCTTGAGTTGGCACGCGGGATTCTGCTGCGGATTAACCATCTGGGCGTGCCGTGTGCGAGTGAGTTGTTGGACCCGGTGACGCCCCAATACGTCGCAGATTTGTTGAGCTGGGCGGCCATAGGTGCCCGCACCACTGAAAGCCAAATCCATAGAGAGATGGCGAGCGGGTTGTCCATGCCTATTGGTTTTAAGAATACGACTGGGGGGGAAGTCTCAGGTGCGATCAATGCCATGATCTCAGCCGGACATCCCCACCGCTTCTTAGGTATTAATGGCGATGGTATCACCTGCATGATCAAGACCTTAGGCAATCCGGATCGTCATATAATCTTGCGCGGTGGCGGCGGACGCTCCAATTATAGCCAGGAAGATCTTGCTCAGGTGACGGAGCTTGTTTCCAAAGAAGGGATTGCCCGGTCGATTATGGTTGATTGTTCACACGGCAACTCGAATAAAGATTACACGCGGCAGGGGCAGATCTGCCGTGACGTTCTGGCGGTGCGTCGAGAGCAGCAATACGATGTGATGGGTATTCTGCTCGAAAGTAATCTCAAGCCAGGCAACCAGACCTGGAAAGAGGGTTCCAGCCTCGAATATGGAGTGTCGATAACCGACGCGTGCATAGGCTGGGACGAGACGCAAACCTTGTTATACGAAATGGCTGAGGTGGTCCAATCGAACCCAGTTCCTGTCCTTGAACCTGTCCTCCAATAGGATAGTAAGAGCATGGGCGCAGTTCTGACGCGCTGAGGTCGGCTATATGCGGGCCCCCAAGAGCCATCAAAACCCCCTATTGCCTCTTCCCTTCCTTCTCTTTCTGGTGTTGGGTCTGGTGTTGCTGGCTGGATCCTCATGCACCTATGCTGAGCGCAAGTGGAACCAAAAAATGACCGAGTTCAACCAGCGTATTGACCAGGAAATGCTACAAGCGGAAGGCAAGGCCGGCCGCTGTCAAGCCAAGGGCGGCGTCTTTTACAACGAACAATGTTACAAGCCTGATACGGATCCTTCCGTACGTGATGAGCAGACGTGTCGTTTACACGGCGGTCTGTATATTAACGATGAATGCTACACAGACCAGCGTGGCGGGGCGCGTTTTCAGTAGCGCTGCCTTGGGTTGTCGGCCGGCCCGAATTCCTTTATCTCACAGATAAGATATTGTCTTGCCTGATATAAGGAGGAACCTATGGACAATCAGGTGGAAAGAGCGGCTCCTGTACACGGCGCCTGCTTGTGTGCCGCCGTCCAGTTTGAGTTTACTCTGCCCACGCTCTTCTGTGGTCACTGCCACTGTTCTATGTGTCGCCGGGCGCATGGTGCGGGCTATGTCACCTGGATAGGGGTGGAGGTAGAGCAGTTCAACTTGACCGCAGGACCAGATCATCTGGCTGCTTTCTCGTCCTCGGATCACGGTAAGCGGTCATTTTGTGATCAATGTGGTAGCTCGTTGTTTTGTGAGTCCGACAGCCATCCGGATGTGATCGATATCGTCCTGGCAAATCTCCACGATCCGATCGACCGCCAACCGCAGGCGCATTATTATTTTTCTGACCGCGCCGACTGGACTGTCACTGGCGATGAGCTGCCTCGCTTTGGCGGTGAAACCGGGACTGAGCCCTTAACCCTACAGACACCGAGTCATGGTGGAGCGGAGAAGCATGGCTGATCGGCAGGCTAATGCGGTGAATGTCCAACGAGTGAGGAGAGCAGTCTATGCGTGTCGGGACAGTCAAGCAGATCTGGCGTTACCCCTTTAAGAGTATGATGGGCGAGCTCCTCGACCGCGCCATAGTCGGTTCCCAAGGATTGCTTGGTGATCGGGGCTGGGCAGTGCGAGACGAGGTTCGCGGTGGTATCCGAGGCGCGAAAAAAATCCCAGCCCTCATGCAGTGCCAGGCACGCTATCCTCAAAACCCAACTGTAGAGCAAACCGGACCGGCTGAAATCACGCTGCCGGATGGGACGACCTTCTTGTCTAATGCGACAGACGCAGCACCGAAACTCAGCCGAGCGCTGGATCATCAGGTCTCAATTTGGCCTATTCAGCCTGCGGAGAACCTTGATCATTATCGGCGCGGGAAACCTAGCCACGACAATCCGGAGCAAGAGCTCCGGTCGGTTTTTGGCCTGAAGGCGAACGAACCACTGCCGGATTTATCCGACTTACCTGAAGAGATTATGAAATACGAATCTCCACCCGGTACGTATTTCGACGCGTTTCCGCTCCTGTTGGTAACCGATGCGTCCTTGACTAAGCTGCAGTCATTGGCTCCAGACTCCCTCATCGATGCCCGTCGTTTTCGACCTAATTTTTTGATTGCAACGGAAGACGCCGACGGGTTTGTTGAGACGGACTGGCCCGGTAAGCAGCTGCGTATCGGTGCAATTACCCTCAATGTCAAGATGAACTGTATGCGCTGTGTGATGACAACCCTCGGCTTTGCCAATCTGCCGAAGGATCCGCGGATTATGCGCACGCTGGTGCGCGAA
>CAUZQN010000261.1:0-5154 GCA_963581605.1 uncultured Binatia bacterium (SeqCode) | reverse complement strand
GAAGGATAGGCATACGAAAAGTAGTTGATCATCTCTTCCACACGGACGGCGTCTTTGACCGGGAGTCGCCCGTCCCGCAGGAAGCGCCGGACGTTGGTATACGAGCCGGTATCCACGTCAATGCTAAAGGTAGACACAGGATGCTCAGCAACCCGGCGGACCGGATTGCTGTCAAAGTGGGCATAATTTTCACGATCCACGGATTCACGGGAAGGACGGATGGGATCGATTGGGTGGAGGGAAGCGCCGAAACCCACAAACGTGCTCGGCGTACGACCGCGCGACCCGGACGCTGCCATCTCTTGCCCGCTGGTAGCAGGACGAGAGGCATCTTGAGCCTCACTCATAGCTGCAGATTGAGCAACGCGTTCTTGTCTGTTTTTTGATTGGCTTATGGGTTTGGGCTGAGCTGCCAGTTGAGGCAGCTGTCGAGGAGACGGTTGTTGATGTTCAGCAAGGCCCTGCTCTTTCCCCGCCCCCTCTTTGGCAACGGAGTGCAGGCTTTGTGTCGAGGTGCCGCAACTACCGAGAATGAAAAGAATAAGAATGGATGGGATGAGTGTTGGGTGAAAGATTCTGGGCATATCGCTTCTCCTTTGTCCAATACGGATTGAATGACACTTCTATAAACGCAGGAAAAGCGATTTGGTGTTAAAAATTTTCGTACGAAAATAGCGATGCTCGTTCGTGCCTACTCAGATTGCTGATGAAGGTTTGCTTCGCGGGTGATCCGCATAACTCGGCAATACCCCTAAGTTCTTGTGGGGTGAACCTGCCTGATGGGACCCTTGCCAGTCACCCCGAGACCTGTACGATGGATGTCGGAGCCTGTCTTGAACAAGGCCGAAAGGGGCGAGCGACAAGACGGGTAATAGACAGTTGTCCAGTATCACACGCTGCCAGAATGCCCGTCATCTATCCTTCCTGCCTGTAGTTGCAAAGGGCAAAGTTCTTTGCAATGGGCCGCTTGATCCCTTAATATTGATAGAATATTGGTGAGCGGTTCGGACAGATAGGGAAGGAAGAAAAGCAATGAAACGGATAGTTGTGTGTGTAGTTGTGTTGCTAGTAGTCGGCGTCTTTGCAGTCTCTACTCGGGCTCAACTCCCGCCGGAGTGCCAGAATCTTCCTACCTCAGCAGGACCGCTTCCTCATCCTTGTGCCGATGCGCTGCTGTTGCAGACATTGAAGGCAACCGGTCTGGAAACGAATACTGCTCCCTTGGTGACGGATATTGCCTTTGGTCCTGAATTCACTACTGGCAACTTGGTCAGCCTTGTGCTGAATGGTCCGCAGGTGCTGAACGCAATCGGGCCAACGGTGGGGCCCGATGGGCAAGACATCGGGGCATGTGACTTTGACAATACGGGTACGTTTACGGAGCTCTTTGCTCTGGAACGCCTCACCGCTGCAACCCTCTTCACGCTGGATACCGCCACAGGAGCAGTCACCCCGATCGGGCCAACCGTCGCCTTTGGCGAGGAGCGATTTCTGGGGCTCGCTACAGATCCCATCAGCGGCATGCTGTATGCCTCGTCATCTGATATCGTCGCCAGCTCCTCCCTGTATACGGTCAACCCCGCAACGGGCGCGGCCACCCGTATCGGCCCTATCACCCGCTCGCCCGGTACTATCGCTATTGCCTTTGATCCCACTGGCCGGCTCTTCGGTTATGACGTCGTCAACGACTCGCTGATCGTAATCAATACGGCCACTGGCGCCGGCACCATCATTGGGCCGCTGGGGTTTGATGCGAACTTCGCCCAAGGCATGGACTTCGACGAGACTGAGGGGACGTGTTATCTCTTTGCCTTTAACGCTGAGACCCACGAATCCGAACTGCGCACCTGTGATACCACGACTGGAGCGACGACACGGGTAGGGCTGTTGGGCGCAACAATGCCTGGCGGTTTGGTGAACCTCGGCTGCGCCGGGATTGCCACTGCTGCAGCCCATTTTCCTGAGACGTTCAGTGTGACTACAACGGCAACCTTTGTGCGCAGCGAGGTGCCGAGTTCAGCAAACAACACTTTCCAGGTCACCCTGCTGCAGACAGACCCCGTAGTTCGGGGCGGCTTAACCTTTCAGCAATGTGCTCTCAGTGGTAGTCCTGTGGATAGCGCCACGAAGGTGGGCAACTGTCAGTGGACCACCTTTACCGACGCGGGTCCCGGTTTCTTGCGCCTCTCTTTTAATTTTCGTCTCCCCGGGACCCGCGGGAACTGGGGACAATTCGTCTTGCTCAATACGCGCGGGATCGGGGGATTCTCCCGCTTCTGGAGACCTGAAGATGAAGTAGTGGTCGGCGCGGCGAGTGGGGGGGTGCGTTATCTTGAAATAGTCGAATAGCTGCACCGGCATATCTGGACTTGGTCTGGCCGGCCGCTTGTGGCTCCATCCGTTTAGTTCTTTGCCCCTTTATTACTCTCCTTTGCTTGGCTTGGCTTGCGCTTTACTCTGCGGAGGCTATCTCGCCCCTCCCTTCATAGCATCTAAAGATCGCCTCAATTGTTGGTGTTCGCGAACTCCCTCTTGCTACGTTCCTCTCCCTTCGGAGCTATCCAGATAAGAGCGGTTGTCTGCCTCATCAAAGCGGCGGCGTAAAAGTTGACAGCCAGCGCTTCTTCGTTGTAAGCCCCAACAGAGTGTTGTGGGGCGGTTTTTATCTCCACGGAGGAGTCCATGGTGTACGTCTTTGGCGAATGTGAGCTCGACGACCAGCTCTATCAGCTACGCCGCAGGGGCAAGGTCGTTGAACTCGAACCTAAGGTCTTTGATTTCCTTGCGTACCTCATTTGTCAGCGCGATCGGGTCGTCTCCCGGAATGAGCTGATGGAGCAGCTGTGGCCGGGCCAGATCGTCAGCGAGGCCGCCTTGACGCACTGTGTGGCAAAAGCCCGCAAGGCGGTACAGGACGACGGGTCGCAGCAGCAGGTCATTAAGACCCAGCACGGTCGCGGCTATCGCTTTGTTGCCGAAGTCAGTATGCCTACGGATGAGCCCCCCCTCGCCGTAGTCGTTCGGTCTTCAGACCGCTCGGTCTCTCTGTCTTAAAGATAGAGAGTCATGGTTCGGCCAGACCTTTCCCCCGTATCGTCAGAGCAGACTCTTAACAGTACTGGGGGTGTTCCTCGTTGTGGTGAGCGCGACGGTCGTGTGGCAGCGCTCGTTTTCCCCGTCTTTGCGGCTAGGATTGCTGCTGTCTCAGCGACATGAGGCTAGGTTGAAAGGGCCGAGCACTCGGGCCGAGCAGAGCCGGCTGCAATTCCTTTCGACTGACAGTCGGGCGGCTCTCGACTACCTCTTGCGGGGGTGGGACTCCTTTCATCTGCTCACCCCTCAGACAAATGGGCAGGCCCGGCGGATGTTCCAGCATGCGATTGAGGTCGACTCGAGCTATGCGGCAGCCTATGCCAGTCTGGGCTGGACCTATGTGGTTGAATGGGTGTGGTTCTGGAGTGAAGACCCGCACGGCCTGGAGCAAGCACTTCACCTGGCGCAGAAGGCGGTAACGTTAAATGCCGCCTGCCCCTACGCGCACACGCTTTTGGCTGACGTGTATCTCCTGCAAAAGCGGCATGCCCGAGCGATCGCGGAGGTCAAACGGGCCATAGCCCTCGATCCGGCCTGTGCCCAGTGTAGTGTGTCACTCGCCCGGATTCTCACTTTTGCCGGACGGCCGCAAGAAGCGATTGGGTTAGTGGAGCGGGCGATGCGGCTGGATCCGGCTTTTGCCGCGTATTACGCAGCTGACTCTGGGCATGCCTATCGTTTACTGGGACGCTACGAAGTGGCGAGTGCCGAGCCAAAGCGAGCCCTCCTGCACAATCCCAATCTTTTTTTTGCCCGTACCAACCTCGCGCTCGTCTATAATGAATTGGGCCGCAAGGAAGAAGCCCGGGCAGAGCTGGCAAAAGGCTTACGGTTCACTCCGTATGCGTCACTGCAAAGAGCCCAGCAGATGATGCCGTATACAGACCAGGCAAAAGTCGAGCAACTGCTGACCGTCCTGCACCAGGCAGGGGTGGGGTAAAGAGCGCAGAACCCGCCATCGGCTCTCCTTCGATAAGCTATCCTCAAATATCTGGCCTGTTTCCCTTCCACAACGTCGGCCTTCGCAAGTCCTCTCGTGGCACTGTAGGGATTTCTTTCCCCCCGTCTTTTTGACACAATGCGGGCCGACTGGGGGCACGCCGTATGCCGCATATTATTGGAACCGCCGGACATATTGACCACGGGAAAACCTCACTGATCAAGGCGTTGACCGGCCAAGACACAGACCGGCTCAAAGAAGAAAAGGAACGAGGCATCTCCATTGATCTGGGTTTCGCCTATATGGATTTGCCCAACGGGGAGCGGGTCGGGATTATCGATGTCCCCGGCCATGAACGCTTTATCCGCAATATGCTGGCCGGTGCCCAAGGCATTGATCTGGTGCTGTTTACGGTTGCCGCCGACGATGGGGTCATGCCGCAGACCGAAGAACATTTTGATTTTTTGCATCTCCTCGGTGTTCGCAAGGGCTTGTTCGCGATTACAAAAACCGACTTGGTGGAGCCCGAGCGGATTGAAGAGGTACGGGAAGAAATAGAAATTCTGACCATCGATACGGTCTTTGAAGGCGCACCCATCCTGCCCGTTTCTTGTGTGACTGGTCAGGGGCTCGACGACTTACAACGTGAAATTGTTGCGCAGCTTGAAACCTATACGCGGCCGTCTTTACCCGGCTATTTCCGTCTGCCGGTTGACCGGGTATTTACGCTCAAAGGCCACGGCGTGGTGATTACCGGAACGGCCATTGCCGGGACTATATGTGATGGTGAGACCGTGCGGGTGCTACCGTCAGGTAAAGAGGCCCGTGTCCGCTCGCTCCACGTCCACGGCGAGGCTGTGTCTGAAGCGCACTGGGGGCAACGAGTTGCGCTGAACGTGGTCGGGCTCAATAAAGGCGATGTGGCCCGGGGCCATGTGGTGTGTCACCCAAAGATCTCTCTTACTACGAAACGCTTTGATGCCTTGGTTGAAATCCGACCGGGTGCAGGTCGCGAGATTGTGAGTCACGAGCGGGTACGCATTCATCTGGGCACGGCCGAAGTCAGCGGCAAAATTATTCTGCTCGGCGGGCGTGAAGTCCTGCCGCCCAAATCGACGGCG
>CAUZQN010000260.1:0-5160 GCA_963581605.1 uncultured Binatia bacterium (SeqCode) | reverse complement strand
AGAGAAACTTAGACTAACTGGCTGTAAAAAACATTGAAGATTCTCTCCCGTCACTATCCATCCCGCTTCTTTTACTGTGGGCCGAGCCTGGAGCGCTGTTCAATGAGGAGCGCGTCAAGGCACACCAAGAACGGATCCCCAACCTCAGCGTAGCAAAGGTGGGCAAGGGACTGCATTACATCCAAGAAGACTGCCCGGACGAAATAGGCCAAGCTGCTGTTGAATGGATGAATAAAAATTGACGCCTTTTCATGTCTCATAACCACCCCCCCCAACTCTACCTCGCCGGACCGGAAGTCTTTCGGCCGGATGCCATTGAGTACGCACAAAAACAGTGTGCCCTGTGTGAGCAGTACGGTTTTACTGGCTTACACCCAATGGATAACAATGTGGATCTTGGAGACAGTTCGATGCGTACGGCTACGAAGATTTATCGGAGCGATATCGGTCAAATCCAAGCCTGTGACATTGTTGTTGCCAACTGTAACGCTTTTCGTGGGGCACTGATTGATGACGGCACTGCGTACGAGCTGGGGTATGGCAACGCGCTGGGTAAACCCACGTATGGTTATATTGATCGTCTGATCCC
Source organism: uncultured Binatia bacterium (SeqCode) (assembly GCA_963581605.1). GTDB lineage: Bacteria > Desulfobacterota > Binatia > Bin18 > Bin18 > Bin18. The sequence goes on along the minus strand of CAUZQN010000260.1, from coordinate 4,571 downwards.
TGCCAGAGAATACACAAAGAGCCGGTGCAGCTTTACAACCTTGGCAGACGGACGACAGGTCGATGAGGATGGGTTTGTGTTGGTTGACGATTTCGGTACGTCCATCAATCTCATGATGCAGTGCGGCATGCTCGACAGTGGCGGGCGTTTGGTTGAAGGCGACTTTGAGGCGTGTTTGAAAGCGATTCGACAGGACTTGGATAGTGGCCAGCTTCTACTCACCCCGTCCGAAACTAATTGAGTGAGTTGAATATTAAATCCGTAGGTCACGGGCCTTTCTCCTCCCAAAACGAATTGTTGGCAGACAAGGGACGTGCTATCCTCTCTGCCATGAGCGAAGGAGAAATGGTCAAAAAGATTCTGACGCCTTTTCTGACGCATGGAATCTGTAAAGATGAGGCCGAAGCGTTAAGAATGCTGGCGACAGATTATGTTCAGCGTCAGATCAAACGCTATGATGAACGGGCGACTCATTTCCGCTCTTTCTATGCTGCCTCGGCTGAACAATTTGCCGATCAGGTGAAAGCCTTATGTCAGAGCAGGAGCCCAATTCCTGTATTACGACATCTTGATAGACCCGAGCAGGTGATGCAGGCGGAAGATGATTTAGAAGAATGGCAAGCCGCTGAACAGTTCTTAGGCCGCTGGGAGGCCGTGCAGTCAGATTTACGGCATGCTGCCGCAGCTTGAAGCCCTTCTCCGGGCCTCTCCCCATATCGTTGCCTTTCACGTTATCGACAATGACCCTCTTGACGAGAAAAACTTTCTCTTCAAGATTCGTTGTGAGCTCACCTCCGGCCATACTCTTCAGATTCGTCTCCGATCCACAGATGGGCACCTACGCTATTCTTATCAAGAATTTGCAGATACACCGCTTCGCCGCTGGGATAACGCGCCTCACTTCCTCGACCTTTCTCAGGCTTCACACCATTTCCACGACAGGCAGGGGGATGTGTCCGACTCTGGTCTGACTGGAGATCTGTCAACTGATCTCTCCTTCGTGTTAGAAGCATTGTGAGCTGGTAGCCTGGGTGCAGCGGAGTGCAACCAGGGACCCTCCCGGGCGGCATCTTTGCGGAGTGTTCACCTTGATTCCCGCCGGTCGTTGCCCCCCGGATTCCATTGCATTCCATCCAGGCTACCTTGCTAAAGATTATCTACCCCACCGTACCCTGCGTGTATTCGCGGGTTTCTTCGCGTTGGGGATCGGCGAAGAGGACGTTAGTAGGGCCGGCTTCGATGAGTTCCCCGTAGCCGTTTGTATTCCAGAAGAGCGCGGCGTAATCGCTCAGCCTACGTGCCTGCTGGAGGTTGTGGGTCACGATTACGACGGTGAAACGCTGAGCTAACTCGCGGGTGAGTTCTTCGATTTGCGCGCTGGAGCGTGGGTCGAGTGCACTGCAGGGTTCATCCATGAGCAGCACTTCGGGCTGAAGTGCAATAGCACGGGCGATGCACAGGCGTTGCTGCTGCCCTCCGGACAAAGTCACACCCGACGTGTTCAGTTTGTCCTTGACCTCATCCCACAGCCCGACTGCCTGGAGGCTGTGTTCAACCACATCGGTTCGCACTGCAGGATCGGTAATGCCATGATGCTCCAGAGCGAGCGCGATATTGCGTTCAATCGAAAGTGGAAAGGGGTTCGGCTTCTGGAAAATCATGCCAATGCGGCGCCGGATTGTGGTGACGTTTATGCCGCTCTCAAGAATGTCTTCGCCATCCAGCAATACTTTGCCGCTCACCTGGGCCTCAGGAACCAAGTCCAGCAAACGGTTGAGTGCCATGAGAAAGCTGGATTTGCCGCATCCGGATGGACCGATAATGGCTGTCACGCAGCCTTTATGAAGAGGCAGAGAAATATCGTGCAAGACTAGGCGGTCTCGATAACGAATAGACACTGCCTGTGCTTCAAGTTTGGTGATAGCCACACAACAGTCTGACTTTTCTATACGCACCCGATTGATTTTCGTCATCACCCTTGGCCTCCCTATAGCTGGACGAGGCGGCGTTTGAATTGCCGAGTGAGAAGAACGGCGACAGCGTTAATGAACAAGAGCAGACCAACGAGAACAAGAGCCGAGGCATACGCTCGGTCTTGCCCGCCGGGTACTTCTATGGCCAACAAGTAAATGTGGTAAGAAAGAGCACGTGCGGAATCGAATACCGACTCCGGCATACGCATGGCAGCGCCGGCGGTAAACAATAAGGCTGCGGTCTGGGCTAAGGCGCGGCCGATGCCTAAGACGAGCCCGGCGGTAATGCCTGGTGCTGCACATGGCAAGCTGAGGTGCCACAGCTGTGCCCATTTTGATAAACCCAGTGCGGCAGCACCCTGACGCAACGTTAACGGTACGGCTCGAAAACTTTCTTCTGACGTCCGTACGAACAGCGGCAGGATCATGCATGCCAGCGTCATCCCACCTGAAAGAATAGACCAGCCCCAGCCTAGAAACTGTCCGAAAAAGGCCAAACCGAACAGACCGAATATAATAGATGGGACCCCGGCAAGTACGTCGAGGCTGCGGCGCACAAAACGCCCGAAAGGTGTATCTGTGCGCGTTCCTTCCGCAAGCAGCAGCGCGCTTCCCAGACCAATCGGTAAGGCAGTGCCAAGTGCAACTGCGAGCAGGGCCAGGGTGCCGACCAATATGGTCGAAATGCCACCTGCGCGCCCAGCATCCAGGCAAACAGGCCGACAACACAAAGCGCAACACTCCACAGCGCTCCGGCAATACACGCTTCCCGCCAGGCAGGCTGCCGCTAGGCAGGCTGCGCTTGGGTCCCCGTCGAAGGGAATAATGCCGCCGGTTGTGACATGGCCTCAGGCATGAGCAGCCCCCCGCTGGATACGGTCGGCAAGCAGGACTAAGCCGATAACAACGACCAGCAGCAGGAGCCCGGCAGTAAACAAGGCGGCGCGGTGATCGCCTAGGGCAAAAGACATTTCCAGCGCAATGTGTGCGGTTAGGGTACGTACCGGAGCAAACAGGCTGTCCGGCATGCGGATGGTATTGCCCATGACCATGGCAACGGCCATAGTCTCACCGATAATCCGAGTAATACCCAGGATCACCCCGGTCATGACGCCCGAACGCGCGGCAGGCAGAGCAATGCTGCGCACTACTTGCCAGCGGCTACAGCCTAAGGCAAAGCCGCCTATAATATGCTCGCGCGGAACCGCCTGAAGCGCTGACTCCGATACAAGGGCAACCGTTGGCAGAACCATGATAGTGAGAATGCCGATTCCGACAAGAAGTGAGAAGCCGGGTGGATGATACGTGTTGAGCCAGGGAACAAAAACCGTCAGTCCCCACAGGCCGTACACCACCGACGGAATCCCAGCTAACAAACCCGGCACCCGTGTACAATTTTAATGATGGCTGTGGGCGCGTAGAATCTGGCAAAGATTGCCGTGGCTATACCCAGCGGAGCCGCCAGAAGAATTGCCTCGAGTGTCGCGCACAGTGTCCCGACCAGCATGGGGCTTAGGTTGAACTGGCCTCGCGCAGGAGCCCGGGTGAGATCGGTGAAGAATCTGGTGATCCCATTAAGCCCCCCTCGTCCCAGCAGTGGAAAACTCTGCGCGCACAGATAGGCCAGGAGGAAGACAATGACCAACGCCGCGATACTTGCGCACAGACGCAGCGTCCAGACAAGAACCTGATCCCCCCAATTCTGCCAGTATGCCCCAGCTGCATAAGGCAGCAAAATGTCTCGGTCCGCGATGGACCCGGAGGAGAATGACGGCTGGGACATGGATCAGTGTTGAGCGATTTGAGAGTAGGCGGGTACGAAATTGTGCTGCATCACGAGCCGCTGTCCTGTTGGGGTAAGGACAAAGTCAAGAAAGGCTTTGGCCAGACCTTGTGCGGGCTGAGCCGTGACGAAATTGAGCGGGCGGCGGAGTTCGTATGTCCCGTTTTGGACGTTAGTCTGTGTGGCGCTTACGCCGTCGAGTGCCAAGATTTTAATAGGCAGACCCCGCCGAATGGCGACTTCGGCTGCCCCAATGGAGACATACGCAATGGCCTGTGGGTTCCCGGCAATAGTGAGCATGGCCTGGCCATTCGGCCCAATGATAAGCGCGCTCGATACGACTTGCTCCGCAAGGCCGAAATACTGTTCGAAAAGCGTGCGTGTACCCCGGCCTGCTTCTTTGTTTACTACAACGATCTGGGCGTCGGCTCCGCCGAGTTTATTCCAGTTGGCAACAGTCCCGGTATAGAGATCGATGACCTGCTGTTTGCTGAGCCCGCCGACTGGATTGCTTGCATGGGCAATGAGGGCAATGCCGTCCAGGGCAAAGGTCGTAAAGGTCAGCTGGCGGGTTTCATTGTGCCGTAAGGGTCGCGAGACCATGCCTATGTCGGCCAGCCCGGTCTGGGGTGCTGTAATACCGACCGAAGAAGCCCCGCCGTGGACATCAATGCGAACGTCGGCATGCTGTTTTTCAAATGCGAGCCCGAACGCTTCAGCCACGGGCTGAATAGTACTGGAGCCGGCCAGTATGACATGCCCATTCAGGGGGGCGGCTAAAGCCGCACTTGTAAAGAGAGCTACTGCAAGAAAGC
>CAUZQN010000259.1:0-5162 GCA_963581605.1 uncultured Binatia bacterium (SeqCode) | reverse complement strand
CGTCCGCATTCACTGTTTCTTTGCCACGGAAGACAAGCAAGATAATGGCGAGTCCTACCGCAACTTCAGCTGCAGCCACAGACATGACAAAGAAGACAATGATCTGCCCGTCCATGGACCCAAAATGATGGGCCAGGGCGACAAAGGACAAATTGACGGCGTTGAGCATGAGCTCGATAGACATGAAAATGATAATGATATTGCGGCGCAAGAGAACGCCTGTCACGCCTATCGTAAACAGAATGCCGCTCAGAATGAGATGGTAGCTTATCGGGACCATGTTTTTGTTCTTTGCTCTCTCTATCGTTTCGCCAGTACCACCGCTCCAACAACGGCGACTAAAAGAAGAATTCCAGTGACCTCGAAGGGCAGTAAATACGTGGTAAACAGTTGTCCTCCCAAGGCTTCAACCGTGCCGAATTTGTCGGGCAAGGGAGTGTCTGCTGCATCAGAGGATGAGCGCTGAAGGAGCAGCAGAAGCTCGGCAACCAGAACGACTCCGCCAATAATCGCGATTTTCCCTAATCCTTGTTTATGTAAGCGCTGCGGCTCACTCTGCAAATTGAGCAGCATAATAACAAAGAGGAAGAGGACCATGATGGCGCCGGCGTACACAATGATCTGCAGCGCTGCGACCATATGGGCATCGAGAAAAAGAAAGTAGACCGCCAGCAGGAAGAGGGTCAGCACCAGGAAGAGGGCGCTGTAGATCGGACTCGGATGGGCAATGACCATGGCTGCAACAGCGACCAGGGGAATGGCGAGTGCGAAGAATGTAACAAAATCCATGCGACCTACTCGAAGAGTATAATAACCAGGGCTGTTGCCATCACATTGAAAAGGGCAAGCGGCAGTAATATTTTCCAGCCTAAATTTATGAGTTGATCATACCGGAAGCGCGGCAGCGTCCAGCGGATCATGATTTGTAGCCAGCAAAAGAAGATGACTTTGATGCTAAAAGAGCCGACCTGAAGCAAGGTCACCAGGAGCGAAGGTAAAGCGAGGCTGCTTCCCCAGGGAAAGTGGAATCCATCCCGCAGGAGGAAGGGCACCTGCCAACCACCAAAAAAGAGGGTGGTGATTAAGCCGGCGACAATGATGGCCTCGATAAAGTCGCCCAGCATAAACATGGATTGCTTAGACCCGGAGTATTCCGTGAAATAGCCGGAAATCAGCTCAGACTCTGCTTCGGGCAGGTCAAACGGAATGCGTTTGCTCTCAGCAATCCCAGCAGCCAGGAAGATCAGAAAAGCCAAAGGCTGATAGAGAATGCCCCAGGCGGGAATCCAGCCGCCGATGAGCTGACCCTGGGCGCGCGCAATCTCCTGTAAATCAAGGGAGCCAAAGGTCAAAACAACGCCGATGAGTGAGAGTCCTAACGGGATTTCATAGGAGATCATCTGGGCTGCGCCGCGAATACCGCCCAGCAGCGCCCAACGATTGTTAGATGCCCAGCCGCCGAGCACAACGCCGTACACGCTCAGCGAGACCATGGCCAAGACGTACAGAATGCCGACATTTAGGTTGGCCGCCTGCAGCCGGATTTCCCGTCCGCCAATAACGAGGATGTCGCCAAATGGAATGACAATAAAGGTGACTAACAGCGGCAGCAGCCCAAGTATTGGTGCGAGGGTATGCAGGAGTTTATCCGCGCCTAGAGGAACAAAATCTTCTTTGGTGAACAGCTTAATGGGATCGGCGATCATGGTGTTCACAATGCCGAGGTTAAAGGGCAGTTTGCCGAAAATCGCGGCTCGATTTGCACCAATGCGATCTTGCAGAATCGCGCTGCCTTTTCGCTCGACCCACAGCAGCATAACACCGAGATTGAGAACCATCACAATCGTCAGAAAGGTCAGGGTCAGGGTGATGATGAAATCTGTCATAGCGGCTACGACTGTTCCGCCAGCTCATCGATGAGGGTGTGCATGCCGTCCGGAGTCTGGTTTTCATGATAGTCGTCATTGATCTGGACGACCGGAGCCGTTCCGCATGAGCCCAGGCATTCGACCTCACTCAGTGAAAAGACGGCATCTTCGGTCGTTTGCCCGACTTTGACGCGGAGCTTGTTTTCCAGACAATGCACGATCTCCTCTGCACCCAGCAAGGTGCAGGACAAATTCGTACAGACCTGCACGTGAAATTTCCCTATCGGTTCCAGGTAAAACATCGTGTAGAAGGTCGCAACCCCGCGGACATTGGCAGGCGAGAGGTCCAGCAGCCCGGCAACATACTCCATCACCTCAGGGCTCAGATAGCCAAATTCTGTCTGGGCCAACCAGAAGGTGGGGAGCAGCGCGGCCTGTTTCGTTGGATAACGGGTCAGCACCTGTTCAAATTTTTTATAGGTCTCATCTGAGAATTGTACCGCCATAGTCCTAGCAATCAGCCTTCAGCTACCAACCGTCAGTTTTTTTATCCCCAGCCCCTAAGCCCCAAACCGTGGACCCTATTGATAATTTCTACCGATCGCACTCTCCCCCAATCATGTTGACCATGCCGAAGGTCGTAATGATATCGGAGATCAGATGGCCCTGTAACATGTCGCCCATGGCCGCCATGCCGAAAAAGGATGGTCCACGAACCCGGACCCGATATGGGCGGCCACTGCCATCACTGACCAGATAAAAGCTGAGCTCACCATTCGCTCCTTCGACACTCCGAAAGGCTTCGCCCGCCGGAATTTTGACTCCCTCAATGACAAGTTTGAAGTGGTTCATCAAACCTTCGATATTCCCATACACGTCCTTTTTCTCAGGCAGTGTAATCTGCGGATCGTCAATGCGGATCGGGCCACTGGGAATGCCGTTCAGCGCCTGCTCAATGATGTGCATGCTCTGCTTGAGTTCTTCAAAACGAATGGAAAAGCGGTCGTAATTATCGCCCTGGGTGCCTGTCGGGACGTCAAAGTCAAAGCGGTCATAAACTAAATACGGCTGAGCCTTGCGCACATCATACGGGACGCCGGTTGCTCGCAGGAGTGGACCGGTCAGGCTGTATGAAATGGCATCCTCTTGAGAAATCGCCCCAACCCCGGACATGCGATCGATAAAAATGCGATTTTTGGACAGTAACTTGTCGCAGTCATCGAGAATGCGGCGCATGTCAGCGAACGCTGTGCGAACGTGAGCGGCGAAATCGTTGGGAAGATCTTGTGTCACTCCCCCGACTCGGGCATAGCTCACGGTCAGGCGCGCGCCAGTCACGGCTGCGATCAAATCGTACAGGGTCTCACGCGACTCCATCATATAGAAACCGACAGACATCGCACCGGCTTCTACGGCTGCCATGGCTAGGCAGGTCAGATGGTCAGTAATCCGTGATATTTCACTCATAATCACCCGGATATACTGGCAGCGTTCCGGGACTTCCACGTCGAGCAGTTGTTCCGCCGTCAGGGCAAAGGCCACATTATTGATGAGCGGAGATGCATAATTCAGCCGGTCGGTATACGGGACACAGTGGTTCCAGGTCCGTTGTTCGCACATCTTCTCGAATCCGCGATGGAGATAGCCTATCTCCACATCGCAGTTGAGAATTCGTTCGCCGTCGAGGGTGAGGGTGAACTTAATCGTGCCATGCGTCGCTGGATGGGATGGGCCCATTTGCAGCGTCATGATTTCGGAAGTCGGATCGTGTTCTGCAACTATTTGGGTTGCGGCTTCCGCCATAGTCGTTAGCCTTTATTCCACGGATTGGTGATCGGATCGCGTTCTTCAACCAAGGGTTGGCGTTTATTCACCGGGTAATCTTTTCGGAGCGGATGGCCACGGAATTCTTCATACATCAGGATGCGACGCAGATCCGGGTGGCCGGAGAAGCTGATGCCAAACATGTCCCAGACTTCGCGTTCGAGCCAATTGGCCGATTTCCATAGCGCGGAAATCGACGGGGTTTGGGTATCGTCCTCGGAAAGTCGAATTTTTACTCGAATGCGGTGATTATGCGTAAGCGAATGGAGGTGATACACGACCTCGAATCGGGGCTCCTTGCCAAAGAAATCTGTCGCAGTGAGATCAACCAGCAGGTTGAAGGCGAGATCCGCATTCTCCTTGAGTTTCCCCAAGACCTCAAGCGCGTCCGCCCGGTCGATCACAATCGTAGCATTCCCATGTAAGGAGTGCTGCTCTTGTATCTTACCCGGAAAAGCTGTTTCGATCTGAGAGAGAATGTCTGCTTCGGCCATCTCCGCCTAAGTGCTGGTTAGGTAGACTCCAGCCCCCCCTTTTTCACCTCGTATATCAGACCGACGACCAGAACCAGGACAAAAAGCAGCATGGCCATGAATCCGAACAGCCCTAATTGGCGAAAGACCACCGCCCAGGGATAGAGGAAGACGACTTCTACATCGAAGACGATGAAGAGGATGGCGGCCAAATAGAACTTGACGGAAAAACGTCCCCAGGCTGAACCGCTTGGCGGATTGCCGCACTCAAAGGCTTCATCCTTTACCGGCGAATGTGTCTTGATGCCCAGTACAGTGCTCGCAAAGGTCATGGCCAAGGCGATCACCCCACCAAGAATCAACGCAATGAGAACGGGGACGTATTGCTCCATACGAAAGATATTTCACAGGATAACAGATATGAGAGGCAGAGTGCTATCTTCAGCACAAGATACAGAGGCCGGGCAAGGTGTCAACAACCCCGAATCAGGCCTCTTGCCTTCCTTGCGGGGGGAATGCGGAGGTGGTAAACCTCTTGCACGAATACTAACCCCACGTATGCGTGGATGTTTTATTTTTCTGGGGAGAGGTGCCAGAGCTGGCCGATTGGGCACGATTGGAAATCGTGTGTACCCCTAATAAGGGTACCGAGGGTTCGAATCCCTCTCTCTCCGTCAGTGGTGATAGCTAGGTCCTGCGCAAGGGACGCCGGGAAATCCGTCAGGTCCGGGAGGAAGCAGCGGTACCGGAATTCTCCCTGTGCCGTAGGGTAGCCTAGCTATCACCAGCGGCGGACTCTATGGACACCCTCTAAAACGTAATTGTATGAGCTATCTGGTCCTTGCCCGTAAGTGGCGTCCCCAGACTTTCAACGAAGTGGTTGGGCAAGAGCATGTGACGCGCACCTTGCGGAACGCGATCCGCAGTGACCGCGTTGCGCATGCCTTTCTCTTCACCGGCCCCCGTGGTGTGGGTAAAACAACAACCGCTCGGCTCT
>CAUZQN010000258.1:0-5172 GCA_963581605.1 uncultured Binatia bacterium (SeqCode) | reverse complement strand
TCCGAGCGCCGTTGACCATGCCTCCACCTCCTATTCCTGTCCCGATGGTGAGATACACAAAGGTGTCTAAGCCCTGCGCGGCACCCCAGAGGTGTTCTCCCAGGGCAGCTGCGTTCACGTCAGAGTCAAAGCCGATGGGTACGGCTAATGCTTTTTGCAGCGTGCCGACAAAGTCGGTCTGCGCCCAACCTGGTTTCGGCGTGCTGGTGATATAGCCAAACGTTGGCGAGTCGGGGTTGGGGTCTATCGGACCAAAGGAGCCAATGCCGATACCTTTGAGCTTGTCGTTTTGTGTGTACGACTGAAAGAATTCAACAGTTTGCGCGAGTGTCTCGGCCGGCTGCCGGGTCGCAAAGCGCATCTCGGCCTGAACATCGTCAGGTTCAGTCCCGACGATACACACGAATTTTGTTCCGCCAGCTTCAACCCCACCCCATATGGACATCGGTGTTTCTCGCGCTTGGGTCAGACAAGCTTTCCCAAGCGCGTTAAGACAAGACCGTCTGACTACCCACTGCCACGCCCGGCGTCCACGCTCCACATCCCTGCCCCATGTGCAGAAATGAACAGAAAGGCGAAACAGTACACCACGGCCAGTTCGCCTTTGTTCTCAATCGGCAGGAGGCCGTTCATACCGTGAGCCATCCAGTAAGCGGCCGCCATAAAGCCACTAGCGACAAACGCAGCCCAGCTTGTCATCAGCCCAATCATGATCAGCGCCCCACCAACCAACTCGATACTGCCCGCAGCATAGAGCATAGCAGCAGGCATCTCTGGTTGGGGTATAGGAAACCCCAAGAGCTTTTGGGTGCCATGGAACAAGAACGTGAACCCAAAGACAATGCGCATCAGCGCGTACGTCTGCCCCCCGTACGATCCCATGAACGAAGCCATACCATCCCTCCCTCTTATGACTAGGATGTCCCCGTCATAACAATACGACACAGAATATCAAGTAAATCTTTGTATCATCGGAGCGTACTCATCCAAAAAGGCGAGCACGTCATCGCGTCCTTCAGTTGGAATTCGAACAACAGTACGCACCGCACCCTGGTTTTGAAAGCGCTCAAGGATATGGACTTTAGGTGCATTGGTACAAAAGCAGGTGATCGGAATAGACTGCGGATCACGTCCGACTTCCTTAGCGTGTTCGTGCAACTTGGCGATCGATCCCGGCAAATCCTCGACCGCAGCAGCAACCGGAATCCAGCCGTCACACAGCTCAACCACCCGTTTGAGTCCGATCTTTGAACTCATACTACCGAGCAGAATCGGTGGATGAGGTTTGGTCATGGGCTTGGGATAGGACCACACCCGGTCAAAGTTTACAAACTCGCCGTGATACGAAGCTTCGTCTTGGGTCCACAGTTCCTTCATGGCCTCGATCCGTTCGGTCAAGACCTTCCAACGCCGATTTGGCGGCGTGCCGTGATTGAGCATCTCTTCCTTATTCCAGCCCGCCCCAATCCCGAACAGAAAGCGACCGCTTGAGATGCGATCTAACGAAGCCACCTGCTTGGCCTGAACAATAGGGTCGTGTTCAACAACGAGAGAGATGCCTGTGCCCAGTTTTATTTTCTTCGTCACCGCAGCTGCAGCGGCCAGTCCAATGAAGGGATCAGACATGTGGACATATTCTTTGGGTAACTCCCCACCCCCAGGAAAAGGTGACTCCCGGCTCGCAGGAATATGTGTATGCTCCGGCAGCCATAAGGATTCATACCCGCGTTCTTCGCAGGCGATAGCAAGCTCGTCAGCCGGCATAGAGTATTCGGTGTTATAACTAAAAACGCCAATATCCATAAATGCTCCGGCATTGTCCTCTCTCCCGCTGGGAGAGAGCTAGATTGAGGGGCTTCTTTATAACGTCTCTGCCAATAGAGAGGGCGCAGGTGAGGGCTTCTCCCCCCTCAATACTTCCCTATCACCTTCTGCGCAAAGTCGGTCATCTGTCGAACCGGATCGTCGTCCATGACCTGAAAAGCAAAATGGGACAGACCTGCGTCTTCGAGCTTGTGGATACGATCAATGATCTCATCCGGTTCGCCGATCATGGCAACCACATCTGCTAACTCTGGCACGATGAACTCTTTCTCATCTTCACGGGCATAAATGATATGTCCTTCGTGCAAGGTAAGATGACGCGATTCTGCGGGCAGCGCTGACGCATACTGTTTGTAGCGTTCAACCCATTCGGCCAGTGCGGGAACAGGCGGCAGGAGATCGCTGCCCCATTCCACCTGGACGTGCAGGAAATTCATGATGAACGGCGCAACCAGGCTCATAATACGCGGCGTTGTGGTGGATTCGCCTGGTGAGAGGACGGCAGTCGGGAAAAAGCATTTTGAGGGCACGTGGCTCGGCGTTTGGCCGCGCTTCTGGGCGGCCTCATCAATGATCGAGCGCGCAGCACGTAAACCCTCTGGCTCAATACCCCAGGTGATATGCCCATCGGCTTCCGAGCCGCAATACTGCAAGGTCTTCGGACCCAAGGCGGAGATGCTGACCGTAATGTGATCTTTCAGGTTGATATAGCTTCTATGCGGATGCAGAAAACGAACCGGATGCTCTTCGCCTTCTTCTTGTAGGCTGCCTGTCTCCCCAGCCAGTAAGGTTTGGATCAAACGGACTTCTTTTTTCATGCGCGACAGCGTAATCGGTCGCAGGCCCATCGTCAGGCGCGCGGTGTTGCCGGTTCCGACTCCCAATTCCACGCGGCCTGGAGCGAGCTGGTTAATCGTTGCGATCGAATGGGCAACGGTGGGAGCCATGCGCGTCGTAGGTACAGCTACCCCGGTTCCAAGTCGGATTTTAGAGGTCTTAAACGCGGCCAAGGCCATCGTCGCATAGACGTCTGAATAGATCATCTGCGAGTCATAAAACCAGGCCTGGCTATACCCGAGCCGTTCGGCCAGTTCGACCAATTCAAAATCTCCAACACGCGAAGGAAAGGTGACACCAAAATCCATCAAATTCTCCTCTTCAAGCAAGGGCTACTGCGGAATACATATAGATACAGCGAAGAGAGGTCCAGCTGCAAAGAAATCTCTTCAGGTCCTGAGTTAGCTTTTCTCGACATCGTGACGTGAGCATGACAATGATCTATACTCGCGTGCTGAATCGCGAAGGACGAAGAGTATACAGCCTGGCGGATTGACTCTAATCGAAGTGGGATATGGGTATTAGGCGTAGTTCTTTGACTGACTGACGAATTCGATCAACCGCGCACCTCGACACAAGCCAACAGGCCGGTGGCATCTGACATCCGTGGGATCGTGGAACATGGTTTCTATTAGTAGATACATCGGCTCGCATTATAACTAGCGTTAAAGGAAGAGAATAAGACCATGCCCACGGGAGAACTTGTGCCGGATGTTTAGCCCTTCTCTAGCCAAACGGACACCTCTCGGCGCGGCGACACGTGACGGCGTATGAGTCGCAGCAAACACCAACAATGAAGAAAGACGACAAGATCATACCGAGCGGTCCCTTCAAGGGGAAAAGGATTGAATTTGCCCCTACCACCGGGATCGACATGTTTCCGGACGTTGTCGCGGATTTTATGAAACAAATCTTCGATTTTGAGCCCGGGGACTATCTGATGAGCGATGAATCGAGTCTCTACGATTTCACCGGGGTGGATGAGATGGAGTTGCGGGACATCTAGCAGAAGATGTTGGAGATTTTGAACTGGCCGAACGGTCCGCCTCTGGAGAGATTCTGATTGGTGCTTTTCGCCACGGGCCGCATTTCAGGCGGCAGATCAGTTAAGCAGCTTCAAATTCTACTTTGTCAACGTTCTCAAGGTTGGTTCGCTGTCTTGCTTGCCACAGATCATAATTGTCCTGCATAGCAAGCCAACTCTCTGGCGAGCGCCTTAGCGCCTTCGAGAGGCGTAGTGCCATTTCTGGGCTGATGCCGCTCGTACCCTGAAGCACACGACTCAAGGTAGAAGGCGAAACATCTAGCTCCGTAGCAAGAAATCGAGAGCTGAGGCCGAACGGCTCCAGATATATTTCACGGATAAACTCGCCCGGATGGGGGGGATTATGCATAGTCATCAGTGGTAATCCTCATAGTCTAAGACGTGGACATTTCCATCATGAAACTCGAACGTTAGACGCCAATTCCCACTCGCCCAGATTGACCACCGCTCTTTTTGTCTGCCTTTGAGAGAGTGGAGTCGAAAGCCCGGCACTCGCATATCCTCAATGGTAACTGCCGTGTCTAACGCCGTCAGCTGCATCCGTAGACGATTGGCCTGGGTCGGCTGAATTCCAGCAACACTTCCTGACTCATAAAATCTCTTGAGCCCCTCGTGCCGGAAGGATATTCGAGCTTTCAGGAGTATCACCTATTCTTGAGATCACTTATATTTGATCCTGATTTTCTTGCTGTTGGATTTTGCATGAATGACGTTACAGAACCATTTGTAGTCAATAAAACCTTTGGCGGGACAGGAATTGACTATTCCTGTTTAACAAGAACAAACATGAGGAACGTCCTTCTTTTCAGGAGTCATGCATGTCCGTAGGGAACATTATCGATCAGGCGATCGAACACCACGTAAAAGGGCAGCTGGACGAAGCCCTCATGCTCTACCTGCAGGCACTCCAAGAGGATGCGCAGACCCCGGGCGCCACAGCCCTCATATCGGCGATACTCCGAACGCACTTCGAATTGGCCCTCACTTTGATGAAAGTGGGTCGCGACAAAGAAGCCATCCTGAGCTTTCAGCGCGTCCTGGCCATACAACCTGATGAGTCTGTTGCCCATGCCTATCTCAGTAAGCTCTGCATCTCGTGTAATGATTTACAACAGGCCACCCTTCACCTGCGCCACTATCTGCGTCTTGTGCCGGAGGATCACATAGGAGCCAGGATGCTGCTCGCCTATACGGGCGCAGAGACAATCCCAGCGCGACCGGCAGCATCGTATATTACACGCTATTATGACAACTACGCGGCCTCGTACGATCAGAAGTTGGTCAACAGTCTGCACTACCAGTGTCCGCAGATTATCCAAACGGCATTGCAGGAACTCTGCCAGGAAAAAGTCGATATTCTTGACCTGGGCTGCGGGACTGGCTTGTGCGGCCAAGCTGTGCGGCCGCTGGCAAAGCGCCTCGATGGTGTGGACTTATCACCCCAGATGCTCGCTAAAGCGAAACAG
>CAUZQN010000257.1:0-5173 GCA_963581605.1 uncultured Binatia bacterium (SeqCode) | reverse complement strand
CAGTCGTTCTTTTGGGGCGTTCGCCATTTCCCTGTCTTCCTGAGAGCTGTACCCTGCATTCATTGTGTGTTGGTGCGTCGTACTAAGTGTGCCTAACCGAACTGCTTGGAGTACGTTGTCAACGCCCCAGTCCGGCCCCTCTGGATTCCCGTTTCCACGGGAATGACCATCCTTTTTGTGTCATACCTGCGAAAGCAGGTATCCAGACCTCCGGGACAAGACGGAGTTTTGTTAGTGGCTTTAAGCTTGGGCAAGAGAGGGACCAAAGGTGTCAGCAGCGAATACGATATTCTGAGGACACGAAAATGCAGGAAAGGAAAGGGCTTTCTGGTTCTTTTACGAAGAAGTTGATGGGAAAAGGCTTGCTCGATTAGAAAGCAGAAAGAGCGTCGAGGTGTTGACCCAGCAGCAGATTGTTGAATGAGCAACAGTATGGAGCGACGTCTACGTCTGCACTGCGTGTTAGATATAGGCTGGGGAAATTAGGGCGTGTTCACACTGGCAGTCCATCGACAATCAAAGCGAAGGCGAGACGTTCTATAAACGTGGCGTCCAACTTCTCGAACTGACAGCATACTGTACGCAGCCTGGTTGATGAGGTCACGGATATATCAGGTTTCGCTTTGGCTCATCATCCACCATCTTCGCTTCCGCTGGTAATGTTGCTCGAATTGTTGCCGTGAGGCGTTCTGCCGCCTCGCTCGCGTTCGCTACATCCCACTGAATCGTATGGTGATGATTGGTATCGAAGTGAGTCTTTTCCTCCTCAAAGTACTGCGCCTCGCACGTGTAAATGACGGGTCTTCCTAAACCCTCAGCAAAGCCTGCTTCCCAATATGCTCCCGCACTCTTGCCCGTCAGGTCGGCCACCAGAAATCTTGCATTCTGAATTTCCACCCGTAGTCGGTCATCAATGAGGCCAGCTACGGGATCTTCATCGAGTCGCACCAGATTGAATCCAGCGTTCTTGGCGGCAGGCTTGAAATAATCAGTGAAGATACGGTCAAGATCGGTACTATGATAAGGACATAGCCATAAAGGCAGTCTGCGACTTAAAAGCTCCTCGTTTGATTTCATCATATCTCGCCCATCCATCAGAAGTTAGACGGAGGCTGTGTGTCCGTTGGTCCTCGAACAGAAGCTTACGCCCTTGGCTTTCCTTGATGATGACGAAGCCCCCGATTATCTGCCGCGCCTATTGTCGTTTCAAGCGCATATCCACCTGGGATGTCGACCTTCGCTCCAACGACATGGCTCTGCTCACCAATCCACTCCAGTAAGAGATCGGACTGCTCGAACGCAGTCGGGAGGTGCTCTTCTTCGAGGAGGCGTTCCACTAATGCATAGGTCAGCAGAGGTCGTTTGTTGCGACGATGCATCTTCCGAATGGCATGGCTCAGTATCGGCCCCTGATACAGATTTTTCTTCGCTGTGAGGAGCTTAAAGGCCAATTCCTCTATTTCAAACGGACCGCACCGCGTACATGGAAACTCCGCTATCTCGGGTGAATATTTCGGCACTTGTTTCGGCAGGTCAGTTCCGCAGACTGGACATTCCATATGCAATCCTCAAAGAGCGAGTCTTTTGGAGTATAGATATTTTTCCTAAGCAGCTTCATTCTGAGACTGTACCGTTGTCTATCGATCCAGTATCCTTTCCAGTCTGCCAAGTAAAATCTTTGCGGCCTCCCCTGAAGAGGCTAGGCAGATAAGTGATAGCGTTCGTTATGATAGTCTGGGTTATGAAGAGTCCCCTGTTCGCTCTGCGTACGGTTAAGGCAAAACGTTAAGGGGATGATCTTCAAACATAACTTAGCTGCTGAAAAGCCGGACAGGCAGATAGGCGTGCTGCATAGCGCGTATGTCAGCCAGTGGAGCAAAAGCCCCCATCTCTTCGAGATCGCACTCCAGGGCTTCATCAACTAACGCAGATAAGTGTGGACGAAGTTCGATGAGTATTCGCTGGGCTGCAGTGTGTCCGAGACAGCCCAGCCGTAAGGCTGCACCCAAGAAGCTGACCATGAAGGTATACAGCAGGACGATGCCACCTGCGCGCTGGGGTATGTCCCACACGACGCAGAGAAGACCCAGGCACACTGCGCTATTGCCCGCAGTCTTGCCTGCGCGTACGTCGGTGAGAAACATTTGCAGCAGGGGGGCTTCGACGAGAGGGCCTAGCGTTTCAAGCAAGGCTCTGCCCGAACGCGTAGAGCCTGTGCGTAGCTCTTGGGGTAGTAGAGAAGCGCTGAGATATTGATCAATAGTGTGCAAGCGGACAACATCTTCTTTTTCCGCAGCCCGATAGGCATGCGCATACGCAACCAGGTCAAATCGGGCAATTTTGCTGCGTACATAGTCTTCAAGCAGTTGTGCGATGTCGGTATCGGACGCTGGCTGCTGGCTGATAAAGGCTTCGAGACCGTGGGATAGGGTCACCATCCCGGACGGGAAAAAGGAGTCCGCCAGTTGCAGCGCGGCTATGAGTGCTGCGTCGTCCATGGGTTAGTCTTGTGGCCAGGCGCGTTGCTCGTAGTGCAGCGTAAAGTGTTCAGTCAGGTGGTGGGTGCGCAGCACGGTTTCCATGACGGCCCGGTCTAAGGTGACCGGTACCAGAATCTGTTCTCCGACAACGGCGATCGGCCAGTGTTGATTGCCGAGCACATGCCCCAGACGCACGGCCCACTTGAGGCCCTCGGCTGCATCGGTAGGCGGCTGTGGGCTGAGGACCATGACCTCTTGGAGAGAGATGTGGACCAGCAGCCCACCTGCTTCGTCCTTAAGGCCGAAAATGTCTCCGTCGGCGATGGTTGTCTCGCGGGGTAACACGAAGCCGATCTCCCGGCCGCTGGTCGTATGCAAACGGAAGCGGCTCTTGTGCGCGTGGCGTTCTTCGATGTTGATTTCCTCCAACTGTCCGGTCTGCTGCCACTGATGGACTGTGGTAGCGAGTTTTCGATCAGTATGGATATTGCCCAGACGGTGACTGACGCGCAGCATCGATTTGCTCCATAAGATATTTGAAGATACCTGAAGATACTTGAAAATATTACTTGAGAAATTGTGTTGCTGGAACGCCGAGGTGAGACAGGCGGAGCTGATGCCGGGCCATATGCAGGACTCGCCGTACCGCTCGGACATCTGTGCCAACGACCTTGACACATAGGCCCCTGTTTTGTGGCAGCAGCGTCGTGCCGCATACTGTGTGTGGTTCGGAAGAGAACTGATCGTGTACTTCACGAGCCCAGACAGCAGGCACGTGCGGACCGATGAGAAATGCCTGCCCCCATACATGATGCTGGGCGAGAATACCCGGCCCGATAGTCGGATAGTGGGCCGGCAGTACTAGGCTGTGGTCACGCACGAGTAGTCTACCGTTATCATCAGTAACCCGTAGGCTAGTTGTGAGCGCATCAAAAGTTAAACCATCGGCGCTGGGATAGGCTAGAAAGATATCAGCCAAAAAAAAACTTGCTTCCGTTCCCAGCTGAATTTGCAATTGCTGTCCGTATCGAGATCCGGGAAAAAGGATCGTCGGCTCGGGACAATATTCGGCATAGGCGCCGGCGTCCAAGGCGAAAGAAATGCGCTGTAGGGCACAGTTTGCGGTCATGGTGTGAATTTTCTCTGCGGCTTGGTTTGTAATATGGACCTGAGCAGCAGAGTCCAGCGTAAAACATAAATGTGCCCGGTCGCCTTGAATGAAGCCACCGGCTGGGGTTTGGACGTATACGACGGCCATGTCGGGTAGGGCAGGGTCTAAATACCAGGGGTGGGTCAGGTGAAAGGGGTGCGAGACAAACGTATGCTGCAGGCGTGTTTTTCCAGATTTGGCGCTGAAGTTGAGCCGACACTCGCCGTACTTGCCGACAGAACCGGCAGGACGCTGATCGAGCGGCTCGTCCAAATAGACGCGGAAGGGACGTGGCCAGGAAAGGGCGTCGTCTATAGGCGCTGTCGGGAATTGGCAACTCGTGGGTTGTGGCATAGGAACAAGGGCAGCTAGGCAAAGAGCAATTCGTGTTCGATCCACGCCCCTACTGCCGCAATGCCCTGGCCGGTCTTGCAGTTGGTAAAAAGATACGGTCGTAGCCCACGGACATGCTGCGCATCGCGTGCCATGACTTCGAGGTCGGCGCCTACGTACGGAGCCAGGTCGGTCTTGTTGATGACCAATAGGTCGGAGCGCGTAATCCCCAAGCCTCGTTTGCGGGGGATATCATCTCCTCCCGCAACATCGATGACAAAGACAAAGGCGTCCGCAAGTTCGGGTGAATAGGTTGATGAGAGATTGTCTCCTCCACTTTCCAAGATGATGAGGTCCAGGGCCGGGAACTGCGCTTCCAATTGTCGTACGGCTTCCAGGTTCATGGTTGGATCTTCGCGGATAACGGTATGCGGGCACCCGCCGGTCTCAACGCCGACGATCCGCTCGGGTGCCAAGAAACCGCGCCTGCGCAGCCGATCCGCGTCCTCCTGAGTCAGAATGTCATTTGTGACAATGGCGACCTGCTTATCTTGTTGCTGCAGATAGGGCACCAGCTGCTCGATCAGGGCCGTCTTCCCCGAGCCGACCGGCCCTCCGACTCCCAGGCGCGGGACCTCAGTTTGTGCTGTCATATCCTCTTTCCATGTTGGGGTTTTCTTTCTTTACCTATCTTCTCCCGTTTCGTCCGCTTCTTCCGCCGATGAAAGAAAACCCTGCTCCGAGGCTCTCTTGAGCGCTTGTTGGCGGACGGTGGCATCCTGGGTGTCGCCGTCAGTCAGACTGTTCAAGCCGAGGACTATGCGTTGTCCACCGAACGGGACGAGGCTGACGTCTTTCTCTTCTCCAGGCTCAAACCGGACTGCCGTACCCGCTGGAATGTTCAAGTGCAGACCAAAGGCGGCGCTGCGATCAAAACGCAGGGCTCTATTGGCTTCGAAGAAATGATAATGAGAGCCGACCTGAATGGGGCGATCGCCGGTATTTATAACAACCAGGGACTGGGTTGGGCGTCCGGCGTTCAAAGTGAGCGAACCTTCTGCCGGGAGTATCTCTCCCGGTATTAGCGTATGTGTTGTGTTCTCCGAAGACATCGGACTCCTCTCTTGCCTCTTACCTCTGGCAAGCACTTATTCTATTTGCCATGTAGACGCTCCCAACGCAAGAATCCTGCCTGCCCTGCTATGAGGCG
>CAUZQN010000256.1:0-5176 GCA_963581605.1 uncultured Binatia bacterium (SeqCode) | reverse complement strand
AGGATTTTGGCGGCGTGCTGTCATCGAAGAGCGCCTGGGCTTTTCTGGTCTATGGGTTACCGACTTTGGCAACGCGTTTGGTCAACCAACAAAAAAGTGCGATGAAGATTGCCTCCTTTCTTGAGCAGTGCCCGTATGTCGCGCGCATGTCCTATCCCGGCCTGGAGAGTTTTCCCCAACGCACGCTGGCCCTCAAGCAGATGGTTGACGAACAGGGTCGCTTTGCGCCCGGGTTCGTCTTGTATTTTACGCTCAAAAAGAATGGCGCCGACAATCAAAAAGCCGAGGCTTTAGTCGATTATCTGGCCGAGCATTCGTATACCATTACGCTGGCAGTCAGCCTGGGGCAGATCAAGACCTTGATCGAAAACCCGTACGCCATGACGCACGCCGCTTTACCAGAAGCGGAGAAACGCGCCAAAGGGATCGAACCTGGAGGCATTCGTCTGTCAGTCGGTCTTGAAGACTGGCACGATATTATTGGCGATCTCAAATGCGCCCTTAACCATGTGAGCCAGTTGTAAGCGAGCGCTTAACCAAACTGCGCCAGTACATGGCACAGGACCTGAAATCCCTGTTGCATATGCGACAGCTGGGCAAATTCATTCGGCGCGTGATAGGCTTCCGTGCGTCCGAAGCCGGTGATTTGCACGTCAAATCCCTGCTGCTGCAAGAAGCGCACATAGGGCAAACTGCCAGTCAGGGCAAACGGCTGGGCGTCTGGCTGAACCGTAGCAACTGCTTTCGCTAGGGCGGCATAGCCGGCTGATGTCCGGTCGCAGGCCATGCCCCCCGACGGCGTCCCCAGCATCTCGAACTTTGCTGTGCCGATCTTTCCATCCACCTGGTAACGACTGGGACCAAAGGCCGGCAACTGACCAACATCGAGCTTTTCGATAAAAGCTGCCAACCCGGCTCTGACTTCTTCGGGGCTATACCATGGGGTCAGTCGTATATCGCCTTCGACAATTGCTTTGGACGGGATTTTTGTCAGCGTATCGTTCTCAACGCGGACGCGGGTGGGTTTGAGAGAGGACGCTACGCGAAAGCCGTACTCCTGCTCTTTTGGATGGGCCGGATAATGGGCGTAGAACCATTGCTGTAATGATCGTACAACTTCAGATGCCAGTTCCGCGGCATTTACACCCTGGTGCGGCATGCCGGAGTGTGTCGCCTGGCCCTCGATCGCCAGCCGCCACAACGCCATGCCGGCCGTGGCCGTTGTCGGCCCAAAATCAGCACTATCAATCCAATACAGCGGGCCTTTCTTCAGATGCTTGAGCCGCTTGTCCTTGACCAGCTGACCAACGCCTATGCCGTGGACGTTCGACAGCTCTTCATTAGCAATGATCACCCCGACGACAGAGTGATCGAGTTCGACCTCGGCTTCGGCAAGCTGAGCAAAGAGATCGGTCAATACTGCGACGTGACCCAGGCAGTCGGTCACGCCGCGACCGTAGAGGTGATCTCCTTCTCGCTGCAGCTCGAACGGCGGGCGCTGCCATTCAGCCGGATCGGCAGGAACCACATCGAGATGCGCCCCAACAAAGGCAACTGTGCGTTTTGTCCGACCGGGGTAGGTCAGAATGAGATTGCCGCGTCCGTCTGCATAGCTGACGCGCTCGACCTGCAAACCACCTTTGCCGCCTTTTTGAACAAAAGGGGCAAGCTCTCTGAGTACAACATCGCCCGCGAGGTCTTCTTGCGGCGGCAGTTTGTCCTTGGACGGAAAGTTCTGTAGCCGTTCGCTGACGGCCATCATATCGCCCAGGACCCGCAGAAACCGCTCATTGTTGAGGGCCCAGCTAGGCAGACCAGCAGAGGAAGACGTCCTTGCTGAGGACTGAAAGCTCCTCTTCACACACCCTCCGCCTCAAACACTTCTTTGGCAACCTGAAAAGCGTTGACTGCGGTCGGCACGCCGGAATAAAAAGCCATCTGGATCAAAATCTCAATAATTTCCTGCTTGGTCAGCCCAGCATTGAGACCATTGGCAATATGGCTCTTGAGTTGCGGCAGACGCTGCATGGCGGTCAGTGCCGCAATCACGGCCACGCTGCGCATTTTTAGCTCTAGTCCCGGCCGTGTCCACACTCGACCAAAGACGACTTCGTTCAGCATTTCTTCAAGGTCAGGTGCGAGTTCAGCCAGCGCACTGCTCGCCTTACCGAATCGATCCCCGCTCAGCTTTTTCCGGATTTCGAGCCCCTTTTCAAGATCGCTTTGATTCGCCATGATTTTCCTCCTTCGTGCAGAATATTGAGCCTGCTATATACCCCAGGGCAGACTGCGGGAACAAGAGAGCCGCGTCCTTAACCATCTTGCCCAATCTTGTTCAGTCCTGCTCAGGCTTGCCCAATTTTGCTCAGCCTTTCCAGCCTTGCGCTCGACAGATATAGTCGGGGCAGACTCAACCCAACCAGTGGACTGAGCCCGCCCACTATTACCAAAGGAGGAAAACGTGAAATTCGGCCTTTTCTACCAACTTCCTTGCGCAGACGCCCAGGCCCAAGCTGCGCGTTATCAGGAGACAATTCAGCAAGTTGTTCACGCCGAGAAGCTCGGCTTCAATTGCGCCTGGCTCGCAGAACTTCATTTTTATAAGAATTTCTCGATTATGTCGTCGCCCCTCATCGTCGCTACCGCCATCGCCCAGCAGACAGAGCGGATCCGCTTGGGCATTGCGGTGAACCTCCTGCCGTTATGGCATCCGGTTCGCTGTGCTGAGGAGGGCGCAACGGTCGATCTGCTCAGTAACGGCAGGTTAGAGTTCGGAGTTGGACGCGGGGCGATTCCGCTCCATTTTGCGGGCTTTGATCGGTCCCGGGAGGATAGTCGCGGGCGCTTTGAAGAAAGTCTCGACATCATTAAGCAGGCGTGGACACACGAGTCTTTTTCGTATGACGGGACGTACTACCAAATCCCCGAGACCTGCGTGGTGCCCAAACCTGTGCAAAAGCCGCATCCTCCCATCCGGATTGCCGCCAATAGTCCCGAGACGGCCGTGTTCGCCGGCAAAACCGGCTATCCCATTTTTGTCGCGTCCGTAACAAACCCGCTGCCCAAGATGTTTGAGCAGGTTGCCACGTATCGTCGGTCCTGGACGGAACAGTCCGCACCACAAAACGGCACTGCTAGTGCCAAGCAAGATGTCTCGACCATGTTCTTCGTACATCCAGGTGAGAATCTCGACTACGTTCGGAAGACAGTTGAACCCAGCATTGATAATTATTTCCAAAGCGTCCTGGGCATGATGACGAGCGGCAGCTCGACCCAGGATGATGTGGAATCGTACCGTTATACCGCTGAGCTACGAAAGAATCTGGAGAGCATAACCTTTGAGAAAGTCGTACGCAGCATGGCCATCTTTGGTTCATCCCGCGAGTGTATTGAGCGCATCAGCGCGCTGTATAAGGAACTCCGGATGAACGAATTGATTTGTTGGTTTAATCCCGGCGGGCTGGTGCCGCACGATAAAGTCTTGGCGGCCATGACACGTTTTGCCAACGAAGTGATTCCCGAGGTTCAGGACTTATAGAGAGAAAACGGGGGTTGCGGGTTTTGCAGGGGTTGCGGGTTTTGCTTGTTAAGAGAAATAGGATAGATAAGGGACAGAGCGAGCAGCCGCAGTCTCAGCAAGGACTCATAACAGAGGAGGGTATACTATGGGACGCATATTTTTTCGGGGAGTGAATCTGTTTGACGGCGAACATAAGCCGCAACCCAATTCAACCGTTGTGGTTCAGGGGAAACGTATCTGTGCGGTGGGGAAAAACGGCGACAGCCCAAAACCAACCGCCAAAGATGTGGTGTATGATCTCGGCGGTAAATCGCTCATGCCCGGTATGATCCAGTGCCACTACCACGTGGCCTACGCCAATGTAGGCGACATGAACGATATCGACATGAAACACCCGCCGACCGAATTAACGCTGATAGCAGCCAAAAACGCCGAACTTTTACTCAGTTGTGGCTACACCGGTGCCGCCGGTGCCGGCACCATGCACAATATTGATGTCACGCTGAAAAAAGCCATTAATTCGGGTCTGATTCCTGGTCCGCGTTTCCTCGCTAGCGGTCGTGATGTGGTCACAACGGGCGATTCGGTAGACTGCCATCCCAACTTTTGGAAGATGCAAATGGATGGACTGGCTCGGATTTGCGATGGACCGGATGACTTCCGCAAAGCCGTACGCGAAGAAATCAAGCTCGGCGTGGATATCATTAAGCTCTATCCCACGGGCGGACACGGTTTGATGTGGGACGAGGATGTCATGACGATGAGTCAAGACGAAATCGATGCCGCCACCAATGCCGCACATGAGCGAGGTAAAAAAATTCGTGGCCATATCATTTCCAAGAAAGGCATTCTAGCCGCGCTCCAAGCCGGTATGGACGTCATCGACCACGCCGATCGTATGGACGACGAGTGTATTGACGGCATGCTCAGGCAGGGCACTTTTGTCACCCCCAGCCTGTACTTCCCTTGGAAGGTTGTAGAAGAAAAACGCCGGACCGGCTCAAGCGGCTGGGGCGGTGTGGACGCCATGGAGCGGAATTTAGAGCACTCGTACAAAGTCCTGCCCAAAGCTAATGAAGCCGGGGTGAAACTACTGATTGGCGATGACTTCGGTATCGCCTCCATGCCACACGGCGAATATGCCTGCGAGCTGGAAGCGTATGTCAAAGGCGCAGGCATCCCGGCCATCGACGTCCTGCGCTGGGCCACCAAAAACGGGGCTGAGCTGCTCGGCATGGGTGACGAGCTGGGAACCATCGAGCCAGGCAAGATTGCCGACCTGCTCATTGTTAAAGGCAACCCGGCCAAAGATATCACCCTGCTGCAGGACAGGAAGAATCTGCACGCGATCATGAAGGACGGCGAGTTCTTTGACTGTCAGCTCACCCCAAGTAAAGCGAGACTCCAGCGAGCAGCATAGAAAGAAAATCAGGAGAGACGACGAGGGAGAGACGGGGAGGTCTAGAGTCTCTACCGTTTCCCCCGTCTCTCCGATTCTCTAGAGTCTTCCATATCCTGCATATTCTCCATATCTTGGCTGTATGGATCGCTATTCGGTACCGCACTCGACCGAATTCAAACTGCGCCGCCGAGCCATTCTGGTCTCCGTAGCAATCGGCATTGTTCTTCTTGTCGGGAAATTCTTTGCAGCCGCTT
>CAUZQN010000255.1:0-5204 GCA_963581605.1 uncultured Binatia bacterium (SeqCode) | reverse complement strand
ACTCAAACCGGGCATGTATGTCGCGGAAATCAAGAATATATCGTGGATAAAACATCCTTTTTTCCGTAATCAGCATCTCATCAAGAACGAGGATGAAGTCCAAGCCCTCAGAGATTGCGGAGGGTGTGAAGTCTATATTGACACTGAGATGGGTGATGATCTCGATCTGGAGCAAAACAAACCGGACGACGCTGAGAACACACGGGAGACGGAAAACCACGCCGCCGAGTCTTCACAGTCGGAGCAACCGCAGCCGGAAAGACCAGACCAGGATGCCAAGACCCTGGAGCGTGAAGCACACTCCATCAAAGGGGCGGCGGCGAATCTCGGTGCAACAGCGACATACGAGGCCGCCTTGCGGCTTGAACAGATTGGACAAGCAGAGAGTTGGGGACGAGCCCTGGACGCGCTGACAGAATTAGAGCTTGAACTCAAACGTCTTGAGGAAGTCCTCTTCGGCTTCCGGCAGCAAAAGGAAAAATCACCAGCACAGCAAACAACACAACCTTCAGTGTCCAACCTTTCCACTTTTTCTCCTCACGTCGTTGTGGTAGACAAACTGCGCTCGACGCGCGAGACCTTGTGCGGGCTCTTACGGCGGCAGGGGATCACACACATCCGACAGGTCGAGGATGGAGCGGGCGCTCTTGAAGCACTGCAGGATGCTCAAACGGATCTCGTTATCGCAGATTGGAGTCTAGAGGGCATGACGGGCATTGAGCTCCTGCGTACCATTCGCGCGGATGAGAAACTCAAGGCTATTCCTTTTCTTCTGGTGACCGGTACAGCCACCCGGGATGAAGTCCTGGAAGCCGCCCAGGCGGGGGTAAGCGGCTATTTACTCAAACCCTTTACAGCAGACATTCTTTCCGACCAGCTCAAAAAGGTTTTTCCAAACCAACACCCTGTACGCGCGGCTGCCTAAGCGCACTGTAGCATTTTCTCTTCTTTTCCCCCTTCTTCTCCTGTGCATCGCTTGCGCTTGACAGGTCCGGACTGATTGGGGCAAAACCAGAGCAAGTCTTACTGCCGGACAATGCATAGGAGAACGCCCATGCCCGGACCGTTGGCTGGTTATCGAATCATCGATGTGACCCAGATGTTATCAGGCCCCATGGCCACCATGATGTTGGGAGACCAGGGTGCTGACGTCATCAAGGTCGAACCCCCAGGCATGGGCGACCTGACCCGCGCACTTGGGGGAAAGTCGCGTGGTCTGTCCCCGTTCTTTTCCACTTTGAATCGCAATAAGCGCTCGATTGTATTGAATCTCAAAGATAAAAAAGGGGTCGAGTTGCTCAAACAGCTCGTCGCCGGCGCAGATGTATTTGTACAGAATTTCCGGCCTGGTGCGGCTGAGCGTATGGGTATTGGCGAGGAAGTCCTGCGAGAGGTGAAACCGGATCTCATCTATGTGTCGATTAGCGGCTTTGGCGAAAAAGGTCCGTATGTTCACAAACGCGTGTACGACCCGGTCATTCAGGCGCTGTCCGGCTTGGCGGATATTCAAGCCGACCCGGAAACACGTCGGCCACGCATGATGCGCCTCATCATTCCGGACAAAGTAACCGCGCTCACGGCCGCCCAAGCCATGACTGCGGCGCTCCTCGCACGGGAACGGACGGGGAAGGGACAACATGTCCGGCTAGCCATGCTGGATGCCGTCGTCTCTTTTCTGTGGCATGAGGGCATGGCTCAATACACGTTTATGGGCCCGGATATTGGGGTCGCTCGACCGCCAGATACCCGTGACCTTATTTTCGAAACCACGGATGGCTATATCACTGCAGCCGCGGTCTCTGACAAGGAATGGCAGGGTTTGGTTCGCGCCCTTGACCGACCGGAATGGCTACAAGACAAGCGATTCAGCACCCCCGCAGGTCGAGTCAAATATGCGGACGTTCGGTTGGAGATGACCGCCGAGGTCTTAAGAAAAAGAAGCTCGGCTGAGTGGTTAGAACGACTTGACGCTGAGCAAGTGCCGTGTGCGCGTATCAATCGCAAGGCAGACGTGTTGACCGATCCCCAAGTCCTGGCCAACAACCTGATTGTTGAATCCGAGCACCCGCATGCGGGTAAGATGCGCCAAGCGCGTCCGGCAGCTCGATTTGAAGGAACACCGTCCGAACTCCTCCGTCAGCCGGCTCCCCTCCTCGGCGAGCAGACGGATGTGATTCTTGCAGAGCTTGGCGTTTCTGCACAAAAGCTGGCTGAACTACACGCAGCTGGAACGATTGCTTAATTACCCCTCGGGAGGAGAGGCAAACAGGACAGACTTGTGCAGGCGGTCCGCTTGATACAGCAGCAGGACCAGGGTTAGCCAGAACACTTGGGCACCTATGGCCGCAGCCCACAGGAACCACGCCAGCTTACCCGCAATAGCACACAGCAGGACCAGCAAGGAGTAATCGCGGCTGGTCAGTCCAGCGACCATATTGTCAAGCCATACATCTGCCCGGCCGGCACGTTGCCGTCCCTGTTCTTCGGTCTTCTCGGCAATGGTAATGAGCGGAAACGAGATACACGCAGCAGCGGCTAGCAACCCACCCAGGAGCGGTGCTGCGGCAAGCCCATCTTGTTTCCAGACGGCCACGCCGACACCCAGAAATATTGCAATATGGACAACCGTGTCTAGGCTGATATCCAGCCACTCACCAAACGGCGATTCAAGCATTTTGACCCGCGCGACCTCACCGTCCACACAGTCCAGAACGGTTGAAAACTGGAGTAGGAGAGCACCCGCCACGGCCCACGCATAACTCCCCAACAGAAAGCAGCTTGCCCCAATGAGGCCGGTCAAAAATGAGAGCACAGTGATCTGATTTGGGGTGAGCGGAGTACGCAGGAAGAAGCGTGTCAAAAGGCGCGAAAACTTTCGATTGAGATAGGTGTCAACCAGGCCGTCGTGCGGATTTTCAAGAGCGAAGAGCAATGTTTTCTCGGCCTTGGCCAAAGAGTTTTGTGAGGTCAAACGATAGAAAAAGTGCTCGCCAGCCGAGAGGGTGTTGAGTCCGTCGGTTTTTTCTTCTTTTTCTTTGAGGAGCTGTGCAAACGGCATGAGGGAGAGGACGGCGTTATTCGTGCCGCCGTACACCTGCCGGCTTTCTTCCTTTTCTTGTTGCCCAGCATTCTGCTCGAGCGTCTGAACCAAAGCCGGCCGAAAGAGGGTATCGCACGAAAACACCAAATAGTGCCCCTCGCCGGAAGGCAGTCTCTCTACAAATGCTTCCGCGAGCGAGGTCTCCTGAGAAACCCAGACAACCCGTGCAGTCAGCCGTTTGTCCTGCTTGTCATTGAGGAGCGCACGTTGCAGCTCTTCTTGAGCGTTTTTGCCTATCAAAACATAACAAGTTTTTGCCCCACAGCGCTGCGCAGTGAGGAGCGCGCGCTTCAGGAGGGATAATCCACCAAATTGTGTGAGTGGAGAAAGCGCTTCAGGAAGCGAGGTAGAAATCAGCGCGGCCGTGACTGTCATGATGAAAGAGAAGCGATACTATATCGGCCCAGGAGGAAGCAAGTAGGTGCCCCTCTTACCCGTTGAACAACCGCACTTAATAACCCTACTGAGACACCACCGGACGATATTCGAGGCCATCATCCTTCCTTGACATCAACCTTGACACCGATGTCTCGACACCGCCTAATAGATGCTATGAGACCGCGCTCTCAAGACATTTCTCCTCTATTCTCTGTCCTTGTCTTTGCTCTCGCTTTCGGTGTCCTTCTCTCGGCTTGCGCCGCAGAAAAAAAACCAGACTTCATGGCTTCGGCCCATAAGTTTGAAGGACGGACACTGTTTGGCCCGGCTATGGGTGAGTATGAAGAAGCGATAAAGGAAGACCCCAACAATGCGGAGGCGCACTATCGTATCGGTGCTTTAGCCAATGAATTGGGGAATAATGATTTTGCCGCTCAAAAGTTTCGGGATGCACTGACTATCGATGCGAATCATCCCGGCGCAAAGCGTGCGCTCAGCACCTATCACGTCAATCGCGGTACGATCGCCAGGCAGCAGAACCGTCTGAGCGCCGCGCGCCAGGAGTTAGAAGCGGCGGTACGCGTTGATCCAGGATCGAGCGTTGCCCAGCTTGAACTCGGGCGGGCATACCAAGCCGACGGCCGCGTAGACGATGCCATACAGGCCTATGAAGCTTCGGCAAAAGTCGACCCACACAGTATTGAAACGCAACTCGAGTTGGGACAGGGCTATGTTGTTACGCAGCAGTACACCCAGGCGGTGACTGCGTTTCATGCCGTCCTGGCTGGCAATCCTGATAAGGCTGAGGCATATGCCGGGCTGGGAGAGGCGTATTCTCACCAAGGACAGAAACAGGAAGCCAAGCAGTCCTTTGAACAGGCGATTCGTCGCTATCTGCTCACCGGTCGGCGAGACCTGGCAAAAGAGGTCAAAGCCAAGGCCGACGCACTGTTGCCAGCAGGCGCTAGAGCCAAAAAATAAGTTGAGCAGTTGTTCAGCGCTCTGGGGCGATATCTTCGAGCGTGCGTCCGCTCGTCTCAGGGAAGACGCGAGCCACCAGGAACGGCACAAAGAGCATAAGGGAATTGCGGTGTTCGGCGATGTCATCGGCAGGGGTAGGCACCCCACCATCGGGTCGGGCGGCTATAATTCTTTTTCGCCCATTTTCTCTTTCATCTTTTCGCGGTGGGCCTGCATGGCTTCGCGCTTGGTCATCATCTGCTCGTGCTTCTTGTGCATGTCGCCCGTCATGCCCTGCATGCCCATCCTGCCGTGATGCTTGCCGTGTCCCATCATGCCGTGCATGCTCATGCTGCCTTCGTGTTCTGCTGGCTCCTGGGCGTCTTCTTGAGCCACAGAACCATGAGGGGATGTGAACACGAGTCCACCAATAGCCAAGCTTAATGCAATCCTGCTCAATACGTATTTCTTCTTCATGTCATTCTCCTTGGTTCAGTTGTTCACCTTTTCAATCGCTCAAAACAGTCCAACAGTCCAATACACTTGCCGCAACAGACCACAATCCACAGGAATATTAAGACGGCGGCGACACCCGCTGTACTACTGCCCATGCAGGGGTCGAGGAGCAGCCCATCGGGTAGGACGCATTGAATTAGCTTGCGCATGAGGTCAGTCGCTTTGCCTGTGATATGGTGCTTGTCGGTAACAGACGAACTAACCCACGTCGAGGATTTTTCCGTGCCTTTGAAGGAATGAGACTGCCGCG
>CAUZQN010000254.1:0-5209 GCA_963581605.1 uncultured Binatia bacterium (SeqCode) | reverse complement strand
CGTCCACAATTCTCTTGAGTGTCTCTTCCGGAATAGGATCCGGTTTGAGCCGCCGCATAGCACGCGTTGAATACATAATTTCAAAAATTCCAGGCTGTGCTGATTCTGCTGATTCGGCCATTGACTCTCTCCTCTCTGTTGTGTCTCTAAATCAAAGCATGACGGACCAAGAGCGTTTCTCTTTGCGCCGTTTTTGCCATTCCTGCGAAAGCAGGAATCTACTTCCCCAGCCCTGTTCTGGATTCCCGCCTACGCGGGAATGACAATAAGTCAAGTTATGTCAAGTGATATGTTGATCTCCAAGTCTAAATTTTCCTCCCAGCAAGGAGAGGGAATCGTAGCTATACACTTAAGCCGTACAGACTCGCCGCATTGCCGACTACCATCTTATACAGCTCGTCCTCCGGCACGCCCAGAAAGTCCTTCATGACCTGCTCCTGAGAATATGGGAACGTACCCTCGGTGTGCGGATAATCCGAGCCCCACATCAAACGGTCAACGCCGATGAGCTCGCGAGTCAGAACCCCGGCCCGGTCATCCTCAAACGTGGCCCAGAACTGACGCTGAAAATAAAAACTAGGGGCTTCATCTACCCGTGGCTCCATCCAGTGCCGATGGTCCGCCCACCAGTGATCCATGCTGCGCAGTACCGAAGCGATCCAGCCTATGCCACCCTCAGCCAGGACAAAACGCAACTTCGGATAGCGCTGAGGAACCGCACCCCAGATGATATCGGCCATGGCTCGCTCGATGGCGCAAATCTTGGTGTCCACAAAGGCTTTACCAACCCCCATACGATCCGCCTTCATATAGAATGGCTCATCCGTCCCCACGTGCATGGCAATCGGCAGGTCTAAATCTTGGACTGCTGCCCACAGCGGATCATACTCGGCCAGCCGATAGGATCGGTCTGCAATCTCAGACGGTATCGACACCGACCTGAGACCCTTCTTGGCTACGCGCTCAGCCTCCTCAACCGCCCACTCAATCGGTCCTCGCATCGGCAGCAAGCCGACACCAAGGAAGCGATCTGGGGCAGCGGCGCAGAACTCGCTCAGCCAGTCGTTATACACCCGAAAACACTCGCGTTGGTATTCAGCGTCGGGGGCGGCACTCAGAAAGAGCCCGACCCCAGGATATATGACCTCAGCCCGCAGATGATCCATCGCCTGGTCGGCTAATCGAGCCTGCGGGTCCCACGCACCAGGCCGCGTATCCGCGTGCCGGCCGCCCTGCGGCGATAAAATCTCTCCAGCAAGCTTGTCCTCCATCGAGACACCTTCGAGCCCAACGGGTAAAGGTTCCAGCCCGTCTATGAGGTAAAAGTCGGCTTCTGGTTTGGACTCCACGCGTGGCGCCCGGTCACGAAAGCGCTTATCCATCCTGGTTGTCCACAGGTCCGCCGGCTCCACCACATGCCCGTCAGCAGACACATACCCACCGGTTACACTTATTTCCATATGCACTCCCTCCTTATACACCGGGCATAGCGCGAGACTTCAGCCTGTGTCAAGCGTAAGAATCTTTGCGCAAGAATCTTTGCGTAAAAATCTTCCCGCAACAACTTTACGCCGTCAGGAATCCCATGGTATGCAAGTCATACAGGAGGGGCAGTATGATTCATCCCAAAAAAATCGGCCATGTCGTCCTCAAGGCGTGCGATCTCACACGCGCTGAGCAGTTTTATACTGAGGTATTGGGCTTTGAGGTTGTAACGCGGCTCAAACGTCCACGCGGCGTATTCTTCACCCTGGGGGAACAACACCACGATCTTGCCGTCTTAGAGGTGCCGCCCGAGGCTGATCCCGTCAAAAACAAGCAAGTCGGCCTGCATCACGTCGCCCTCCAGGTCGAAAATTTTGACGAATTGAAAGAGAGCTATCAGACGCTCAAAGCGTATGACGTGGAGATCACCGCCACCATCGACCACGGTATTACCAAGAGCATTTACTTCCTCGACCCTGAGGGGAACCAGCTCGAGCTGTATTGCGATATTGGGACCGATGGTCTGGAACGCATTCGTCGCGGAGAGGCAAATGGACTCGATCCCCTAGATCTT
Source organism: uncultured Binatia bacterium (SeqCode) (assembly GCA_963581605.1). Lineage (GTDB taxonomy): Bacteria > Desulfobacterota > Binatia > Bin18 > Bin18 > Bin18. Next base: position 3,150 of record CAUZQN010000254.1, on the reverse strand, counting down.
GATGCTTAAAGATCTAGCCAGGGCACGACGTCCTGCACACCGATCAATCTCAGTCTGCCCCAGTCTGCGCGCTCTAAATCACCATCTCTAGTTGTATAATGACATTGTCCCGATCACGCAGAAAGCCGATGCCGTTATACTGTCCATCCAGGTAGTTGTACTGCAGGGTCAGGCGAAAGGGGTCGCGCACAAAGGTCACGCCGGGTTGGACCAGCCATGAGCCTTGCCAATCGTATAAAAAGACCAGCTGCGGCAAGATCGCACCGGAACGATAGGCGGTCGAGACCAAGAGGGTGTGGATAAACTGGTGCTCGTCAATGGTGACAAAGGATGCATTATTCCGGTTGGGATCGCTGATAGGGGCGGCAAATTGCCCGAAGCCGAACTGGGGAGCGACTGAGGCCAGCGAGGTGTCATTAAAGTCCATGATGTGCCGGCCAAAAATCTGGCTGCTGAGGAGAAACGACTGATGCGGGTTCAGCAACTTGATGTAGCGGGTCACGTCCAGACCAAGCGACCAGCGTATGACATCCGAGCGCGTGACCTTGCTTCTATAGCGTAAGATAGGCTGGCCGCTGACGGGATCGGTCCCCACTTGTTGATACCCAGGAGTGATCTCTCCGCTTAACGCCGGTCCGAGAATCTGGTCCGGAGCCGAATTGTGAAAGAATGGCTCAGCATAAAAATAGGCAAACTCGCTACGCACAATCCCGGAAATACGAGGTACGCTAAAGGTGAGCGTACCGCCACTGATCTGAATTTTTGGATACAGCGCATGAGCCTGAAAATGATCGACTAAGAAACGTGAGGTGTCACCTGTATTTACGGCAGTCGTAAATTCGCCAAGATTGATAGGGTTCTTGGTCGGCGTCACAATGCGCAACATGGGGGTATCTATATATGTCACGTAGTGGACCAGGCTGAACATAAACTCGCCCCAGATCCCAATGATCCGGCCCCCGCCGCGGGCATCGGCAAAATTCTTTGACGGCTTTTTGATGAGGCCGGGAAAGCCCAGAGGGTTAGGCGTTGACCACGGGGAACCCGTCGGGACTGGCGCGGCGATTTTGTCATCGATCACCATGAAGCCCTCAAGATTGAGTTCAGACAACGGTCCAACCCCTCCAAAGCCATACACCAGCCGTACCATGTCGAGCGGTACACGGCGTTCATCCAGAGAGACCAGAAAACCACCAAAGCTCGCATCTAGAGGGTTAATCTGATCCAACAGCCGGAAGACGTCGGTCTCGCCCCAAGACAGATTCTGGCGCCCGATGCGAAGAAAGAGCGGGCCGCTCGTATAGTTCACATACGCTTCAAACAAGCGGTGGCGGTGACGCAAACGACCACGCGGGTCTGAACGACTACAGCCCTCAAAACTGAAGGGACGTTTATGTTTGGCTTTGGTTGGGACGCCACAGTCGGTCAGGAGAGGGTAGCGCTCACTAAACACATCCGGGCCGTAGTCCCATACCCCATCGTATTCACCCCGGTAGGTCACGAAATAGTCGAGGGAATCAATTTTGAGCGCTCGGAGTGGAGCAAAGAAGGCCTGCACAGGCGACAAGAAACCGGTCGCCCGGCCAGCAATAAGGTCGGTCAGATCATGCCGCAACTCAGCCTGGATGAAGGTCCGATTCTGGAGCATATTCCAGTCGTTATACGGCGTCTGAAGCCGCGTGTTATCGCTAGAGTTCTGCACCGCCATAGCGGTTCGGTTGTACACCCGACCGTTAAAACGCAGCGTCTCCTCCGGGTCCAGAAATATAGCGTAAGCCGTGCCTGACTCAAGACAAAGCAAGATACCCACAACGAGCCCCAGCCAACCCCACCGGTGCCTATTTTCGCGTCTATCCATACAAGATTTCCGCTGTCTCATTTTCCCTGCAGCATGAGCGCCATGACCGTAAATCGACTGGCCGGCAACGCCCGATTAAAGAGTATTTTCGTGATCTCAAACGTGTTTCCCATCTCTAACTGGTAGTCAATAGACGCCTGGGCCGCGAGTTGGGCAAACCATCCCTTATTGTCCCATGGGTCGAAATCAGGATGCCGTGCCACAAGCAGGAAGGTGCGTTTATGATTGCCATCGTGATCATAGACGAAGGAATATAAGGGCATAGAATTCTGGAGATCGATATAGAGCACGCGGCGGCTGTACAACGGATGAGACGTTTTGGGAGTGGCCTCGACAACGACCGCCCGCCGGAGTTCCCATGGGTCGATAAGATACCAGTTTCCTTTTCCGCCCCAGGTTGGCTCAGCCGCTCGGATCGGTCCCGGCGCCAAGACGGTCTGCTTCCTGAGATATTTCCAGTCGTAGTCATGGATATAGCCGAGAAAGCCAGCGCGGTCTTCGATCAGCAGCACCCCGCGCTCAGGCGAGATATAGGGGTTATATACAATCTTTCGGGTGCGACGGGTCTGGGGGTCATACGCCCACTGAGCATTTGGGATGACATCCTTATCGTGAGTCACACTCAGAATCTGAAAGCCCTCCATGTCCGAGGGGGCGAGCATCATCGTATACTGCTTAGAATACACGCCCTGGCGTTCCCACTCGGAGATATTCTTGTCCGGGTCAGAGCGATGCATGCCGTACATCGACATAAAGGAAAAGCTCTGGGTCCGCTCGACTCCACCACTGCTATTGACGATGCCACTCTTTGCCCGCATCTGGGCGTTATCTCCCTGGTCGCGGTAGCGCAGATTCCAGGCTGCCTTGAGGCCGGCCTGCGGATCGTCGGCATTCAGCACTGGAAAAGGACGACCGGCAACATAGTGCTGCAGCTCCCCCTCTCCCACCACTACCCCGGTGTGATGTTTCAGCGTAGCCTCAATAAAGGCTGGCCGTAGAGGCAGATCCGTTGTCTCCTGAACCGTGATCGAAAAATCACCAGCTGCTATATATTTGAGAATCTCGGGTGGCAATACCGAGGATGCATTTGAGGCATTAGTGCTATCGATGGTCATGCCGGGCCGAATATCGCCCATCTTTGGGAAGCCCTCACGGTACGGGAAGAAGTTCGCCACAGCCTGTTCCTGAACCGCCTCCTGGCTTTGGCCCACAGATGGCAGGAGCCACAGGCCCAGACAACTCAGCAGCACAGCGGATATACGTAGAAGAATGGCCACTATCCCCCTCCTTAG
>CAUZQN010000253.1:0-5224 GCA_963581605.1 uncultured Binatia bacterium (SeqCode) | reverse complement strand
ACACCTTGGAGGCAGAGTTTCGTCCTACTCCACTGATGCGCGGGCTTGCCTCCCTCAACGTGCACTGGTGAGACTGGGAGTGTCTCTGCTTTCACGCTATATGACTGAGCGAGGGAACCTCGCCCCTACACAATGAAGTATGGAAACCTGGAAACATGACCCGATTCTACACCGGCTTCTCAACCCGGCCATCGACATGTTTGGCGAATCGTCCCTCTTGGCGGGCATGCACGGGCGCATTATGAGCCCACGGCCAGCCACCAAACTGGGTGCGCTGATAATCAGCAAACGCTTGTTGGAGTTCTTGGCGGGTATTCATTACAAAGGGTCCATAGTGGGCGACTGGCTCTTGGATCGGGCGGCCTTCTAGAAGGAGTAGCTCAGCAGGAGTCGACCTCGCACGGAGAGGCAATGCAACATCCGCCCTCAGCGCAACCATGTGGCTGGCCGGGATACGCTCCTGCCCGATGCGGAGGTCTGATCCGGCGTAGAAATACAACGTCCGGCTGATTCCCGGCTTTGTGGCGGGCAAGGTCCAGGTGGCGTTCGCTTCCATCTTGATGGTCCAGATGCTGACGTTCGTTTCGGGAGCTGCGGCCCATGAATCCGGGGGTGGGGATGGTGCTTTGATATCGTCGTACGATCCCGCGACGATTTTCAGGTGTGTGCGACGACCCTCAGCATCCTTGATCTCCTTGTTCGGGATAGACTCTCCCCACAACATGGTGAAGTGAGGATCGACCATCTTGTCCTTAGCCGGCAGGTTGAGCCAAATCTGAAAAAGCTCAAGCGGATTGTCGGCATCGCTTTTCACCAGCGGAAACATTTCAGCGTGGACAATGCCTCTCCCCGCAGTCAACCACTGCACGTCTCCAGCCCCGTATCTGGCAGTTGCCCCCAGCGAGTCGGAATGGTCCACAAAGCCCTGGTTCACCAGAGTGACGGTTTCAAAACCCCGATGGGGATGCTGTGGGAAGCCGGGAACCACATCGCCGTGGTACATGCGCCAGCCGTTCCTGGGGTCGAAGTCCTGGCCGATGTCACGGCCTGCTAAGGACGCTGCAGGGCCAAGCTTGTCGTTACCTCTTGGATAGGGGTCATTATGGAAGACACAAAAGAGGAAGGGATCACGCGTCTGCCAGGGGAACGCGAGAGCAGTAAGCTCTTCGATTGCCGCTGCCGCGAGTTCGTCAATTCCATTCTGGTCTTGCGCCATACTAGTCTTCTCCGTTGGTTGTGACGCTCCGTCTAGTGTCATTACTAGGTCAGATCGTAAATAGCGAGAGGGAAACTCGTTTCATTTGCTGTGTTGAGCTGCTATTGAAGGTGAACCACCGGGTGATTCTGTTGAGCGAAATAATGAGGAGGGAAGTATGGCGCAAGACACCGTCCAGACCGAGCTGTCTGAAAAGACGCGCGGCTGGCTAAAATATCTTTACCGTAAGGCCATGGTAGATGATGACTGGTCCAAAGACGGTCGGCCGTCTGAAATGTGGGACGATAAAAGTCTGCCACCCATGTGTAATTTTCATCGTTTCGATGCCGTGGACTCATCTTATGCGGTGGCAATGATGAGTGACATCACGCCGGCCTGGCGCGAGGTGTATAGCGAGATTCTTGAAAGCCTGGTTGACCGGATTACCGCGTACTGGGGCACCTATGACTGGTCCGAACAGATCGGCCCGGACCCACAGCGCGAGCAGTATCCGGATGAATTTTTCCCCTTGCTCATTCCGAACGAACTGCGTGGGAAATATGATTCGCCTGGTTGGGCGGCCAATGGTGTTGAGCCGTGGGGCTATGAGCCCGATCCGATCAAGGCAGCTGGAGCGATTTATTATAAAGGCTTTCTGTCGCTGACCATGGGTTTGCACCTGTATGCGTCTGGCGACAAAAAATATAATGACGGCTTCTCGGTTGTGAATAATGGCGAGCACACGTTTCATTATACCCACACCAGTATGAATGAGTTCATCAGCGAACAATGGTGCGGCAGACCTGAAGGCTCGCATTGAGAGAACACTAAAGTGTGGCCGCTTTGACTTACGGTCACCAGCCTCGGTTTGAGGCTTTCCGACACGTTCTACAACGGCAATACGTTTCGTGCCTTTGAGCAGTGGTACGAGTACGCCAAGAAAAACTATATCGCTCCGTCTGAAGATCCGATTCCTCCGGAGTGGGTCACTATGTATTACGACCCACTGGTTGATCTGAATCATACCATTCCTGCAGTATTTGGCTGGCTGATGTGGGGCTTTTATCTGCTGCCGAACGACCCAGCCATGGCAACCCGCTTTTACGAAGCGATCAAGAGAGACTATCTGATTGAAAAGCCGGATGGCACGGCGCATGTGATCCTCGTACCGGGGGCAACGGACGATCATCAATATATGACAGTCCGTATGTTGGGCATGGCCAACGAGCTTGGCGACACAGAGACGGTTAAAAAGCTACAGGCCCATGTCGAGGCTCACTACGAGCCAACCTGGGATCGTGACGCCGGCGAATTCTACTATGGCTTTGGATTGAACGAGCCGTATCCGCGCGGTCAGTACAACGCCAACCTCATGGTGCCTGAAGTCGGCGGTCCAGGCTCTTGGTCACGCATGTTTACCGATCCGAATCTGGAAAAATTTGATCAACCCACGGTATATGGTGTGGGCTTTCCAAGCATGGGTTTGTCACAGGCGTATTACGATCAAGAGCAGAAGACGCTGGTCTTGCAAACCTATACTGCTGACCCTGCTGCCAATGGTCGGTCAACCAGCTTCCGTATTAAGAATCTACAAAAGCCGGATGCATGTCGTGTGCTCATGGATGGCCAGGCCTATGCCAACTGGACTGTACAAAACGGGGAGATTGAGATCTCAACCGAGATAGGTTCACGGTCGTTTCAGATTATTGAAGCGTGAGATCTTTTTCATAAGTAGGACTGTAAGGAGGGAACACTATGCCAAACACTGATCAACATCCACACAAGCCAAATGGTAACGGAGCGGTCGAGCAATACGACGCGATCGTTATAGGCGCCGGGGTATCGGGATTATACCAACTGTACAAGCTAAGGGAGATGGGGCTTTCAGTACGGGTCTTTGAGGACGCCGGTGGCGTGGGCGGCACCTGGTATTGGAACCGCTATCCAGGCTGTCGCTTCGATTCCGAGAGTGAAACGTATGGGTATTCGTGGTCAAAGGAACTCCTGCAAGATTGGAACTGGAAAGAGCACTTCTCCGGCCAGCCGGAGAACGAGCGCTACCTCAACTTTGTCGCGGACAAATTCAACCTGCGCCCACATATCCAGCTCAATTCTTGGGTGAGCTCGGCGGTCTATGATGAGAACGAGCATTGCTGGGAGGTCCAGGTCGAGGGCGGCCAACGCGCTCGGGCGCAATTTCTCATTGGCGCGGTCGGTGTCCTGTCCGCGAAGTATACGCCTCCATTTGAAGGCATCGATAGTTTCGAAGGCGAATCATTTCACACATTTAACTGGCCAAAGGAAAAAGTGGATTTTACGGGCAAACGGGTGGGTTGCATTGGCACGGGTGCCACGGCAATTCAGCTTATCCCGATCGTTGCGGAGGAAGCTGGCCAGCTGACGGTCTTTCAGCGTACCGCGAACTACGCCGCGCCATTACGCAATTCGGAGGTCAATCCAGAGACTCAGGCCGCCTGGAAGGCCAACTATCCAAAAATCCATAAAAAGTGTCGCGAAACCTCGGCCGGCTTTGAACATGAATTCGACTCGCGTTCGGCCCTAGAGGTCTCGGAGGAAGAGCGGCTGGCGTTATACGAAGAGTTGTGGGCGCTACCCGGTTTCACGAAATGGCTGGGTAATTTCCAAGACATTATGACCAACCGGGAAGCGAATGAGACGTTTGCCGAATTTGTCCGCAACAAAATCCGCGCGCGCGTGCATGATCCCGAAGTGGCGGAACTACTGGCCCCCAAGGATCATCCGTTCGGTGCTAAGCGTATCCCCTTGGAAACTCACTATTACGAGGCCTACAACCGGGACAATGTGAAATTAGTTGATGTCAATCCGGCTCCAATCGAACGTATCACTCCGAAGGGTGTGAAGACTCAGGATGCCGAATACGAATTCGACGTCATTATCTATGCGACCGGTTTCGATGCGGTGTCTGGACCGCTGACGCGGATGGATATTCGTGGCGAAGGCGGTCAGACGTTCAAGGACAAATGGGCCAATGGGCCACGCAGCTACCTGGGTATTCAGACTGCCGGTTTCCCGAATTTCTTTATTGCCGCCAGCACAGCGTTCTGCAACTACACCGTGTGCGCTGAAATGATTGTGGAATGGATTGCGAATTGCATCGCTCATGTCCGTGAGAAAAATTTGTCGAGCATTGCTCCCACCCTACAGGCCGAGCAGGAATGGGTAGATCACTCCAACGAGCTGGCTTCGTATACGCTCCTGACCGATACGAAGTCTTGGTTTATGGGGACGAATATTCCCGGCAAAGCCCCCGCTCTACTCCTGTATGCCAACACCGTCCCAGAATATCGGAAGAGATGTGCTGCGGCTGCCGCCAGCGGCTATGAGGAATTTGTGCTGCGATAAATAGAGCCGGTCTCAGTGAGGCGATACACAGCAAAAGTCTTCTCCTCCCCTCCTAGGGCCCCTTCTAGGGAGAGGATGACGGTGTACTGACTGGTCTGCGCGAAGCCCTCTCCTGGGTAGACGTCTTCGTACACCATATGAAGCATATGTAAGGAGGATGACATGGACGTAGGATTATTATTTCCGTTCCGCAATCCGCCCCAATGGCGCAAACCGTGGCCTCAGTTTTATGCCGAGCAACTCAAACAAACTCAGGTAGCAGAAGAACTTGGCTATGACACTGTTTGGCTGACCGAACATCACTTTGCTGAAGATGGCTACTCTCCTTCCCTCTTGCCGATTGCCAGCGCCGTGGCGACCATGACCAGTCGGGTCCGGATTGGTACGTTTCTGTTGCTGTTGCCACTACACAATGCTGTTCGAGTTGGAGAAGATGCGGCAACAGTCGATATCATTTCCAATGGCCGTTTTGACATGGGTTTTGGACAAGGCTATTCGCCGTCCGAGTTCGAAGGCTATGGCATTCCCCGCAAACAACGTGCGTCCCTGCTAGAGGAAGGCATTGAAGTCATCCGAGGCATGTGGACCCAAGATCCGTTCTCGTATGCAGGCAAGCACTACAATCTAAAGAACATTAGTTTAGTC
>CAUZQN010000252.1:0-5247 GCA_963581605.1 uncultured Binatia bacterium (SeqCode) | reverse complement strand
TGCGTGAGTATGCCGAGCGGTCTTGGGACGACGCCGAGCAGCACGCCCGAGCCGTGATCGAAGCACATACCAAGATTCGTAATATTCTGACTAAGGTGGAAGAGATTCACCACCACGCCCAGGAGGTCGGACGGGTAACAGATAAGGTCGAGATCGTAAAACGAGAGATTCAAGAGATCCAAGGCCAGTTGTTGCAAAAGCTCTAATATGGATGGCTATGCCACGGCGCAGCTCCAAGAAGAAATCCCAGTTTGCTTTCCCCCCGCCAGAGCCTATTCCGGATAATGCGTGCTGGATTGAGAGCGATTCGTACGACCGCGCCGCCTATAAAAAGCTACGTAGCGAATCTCCCTCGTTGCGCGCGCTGGAGGAAAGTGGCGGAACCCTCCTGCCCCATTTTGATGCGCTGTTGCGCGATCTCTTTTGTGCGCTGTTTAAGTACAACGTTATTTTCTTTAAAGACACGGAAGTCTTACCGAGTGCGACCTTTAGCCGGGCGTTATTAACCACACTCCATACGGGCGAGTTGGCGCAGCTGCTGCGCGAAGCAACCGTCCTAGACGAGGCAAAAGCCGGACTGGCAACCGTGCTGCTTGGAGAGGGGGCGCTGCGTTTACTCAAGTCTGAAAGGGCGCTCACACGTCGGGATTTGCTTGATGTCTGGAAGGTGCAGCAGCAAGAGGAGCTGGTGCGAGAGAAAATCGATGAGGCTCACAACGCGCAGGAGTTAGCCGAACAATCTAACGGATCAGCGGCAGTCTCAAAACAAGTCAAAGAACTGCTCGAACAAGCCGCCGCCAGAATGGCCAGCCAGGCCCGGGCCGAAGAGACACGCCTACGACGTCAAGCCAAACAACTCAACGCAGATCTGTCTCGCGTCCAAAAAGAGACCCACAATCGCTTCCTCAAGGAAGTAATCGCCGTTACCCAAAATCTTGACGATGCAACCCAGGAAGCCGAATCCTGGAGTCTGGCCGTCGGCAGTGGACAGAAATCTTCGCCTGGCCGGCAGATTGAACTCGGCAAACACTTGGCCGGCAACGCCAAACTCAAAAAGCTGGCCAAGCTGGTCGGGCGGATGAAACACCACGCGCTCGCCCTGCGGCGTAAGATTTTTGAGCGCAGGAATGATGAGGTCTTCGAAGTCGGTGTAGGGGCTGAACTGAGTCGCTTACTACCGCACGAGTTAGTGAGCCTGCAGCATCCCCTCTTACGGAAAGACTTTATCCGGCGTTTTGTGGATAATAAACTCTTACAGTACGACTTGCGCGGGGTGGAGGAGAAGGGCAAAGGCCCGGTTATCGTGTGCTTAGACGGCAGCTCTTCGATGATGGGCGATAAAGAAATCTGGGCCAAGGCATTGACGTTAACGCTGTTAGAAATTGCCCGCCGCGAACGCCGCCTGTTTCGGTCGATTTGTTTTTCGTCCGCAAACGTCCCACTCCAGATTGTCGATCTCAACCCGCGCGTTCGCTACGAGGCGGAAATAGACAAAGTCATGCAACTGGCGGAGTATTTCCCCGGTGGCGGGACGGACTTTGAAAAACCGCTTGATGCCGCCCTGGCGTGTATCCAAGAGTCTCGTTTTAAACGCGGCGATATCGTGTTTATTACGGATGGCGAATGCCGGGTGCATGATGACTGGGCCGAACGCTTTCGGGCGGAGAAAGAAGCACTAGGTTTTTCGCTCTTCTCAATTCTGATTGACGTTGGCACGAGCTCGCTTAGTTCGCTCAAAGCCTTTAGCGATAAAATCACTAGCGTATCCCAGCTCACAAGCGAAGGGGTCAAAGATTTGTTTGTAAAGTTGTAGACTACAAGAGCGGTAAGTGCTCCTATAATGAGTTCATAGTATGACTACGCAGATTCATTTTGATCGAGAAAAAGTTGTAGACTTTTGCCAGCGATGGAAAATTATTGAGTTTGCGCTTTTCGGATCTGTGCTGAGTGATGACTTCCGCTCCGATAGCGATGTAGATGTACTGGTCACTTTCATGCCGGATACGCGATACAGCTTATTTGACCTCGTTCATATGCAAGACGAGCTGGAACAGGTTTTCGGCCGGAAAGTAGATCTGGTTGAGCGAAAGAGTGTGGAACATAGTGAAAACTATATTCGTCGGAAGCATATCTTAAACTCAGTCGAGTCAGTCTATGTGGCGTGATGCTGCACCCCTCAGAGCCTATCGTTCCGCCACCTGAGGAGTCAGGATAGGCAAGAGAGAAGGAGGCCAATATGAACCCCTTAGCCATTCCTCGTTTGACTTTGCAGGGCTCCTCGCGTGACATCGGTCAGGCTCACGGCGAGACGTTTCGGCCGCTCGTGCGGGATAATGTCGAAACCTATTTTGCAATCTTTGCCCATTATGCTGGTCTTTCGCGCGAGCAGGTTCTCTCTCGTGCAAGCCTCTTTATGCCGGTCATTGAGCAATTTGACGCTGATCTGTTTGAGGAAATTCGCGGTATCGCGGCAGCGTCCGGCAATCAACTCGAAGAGATTGTTGCCATAAACTCCCGAACAGAAATTATGTTCAAAGAAACGCCTCATCTTGGGGAGTGTACGGCTCTGGCGGCTACACCCGAGGCAACCGCGTCTGGACATACTCTTCTTGGGCAGAACTGGGACTGGATGCCCAAACTCGACGGACACGTGCTTTTGCTAACCATCAAACAAAAAGGGCAAGAAGGGCAAGAGGAGAAACCAACGATCCTGACCTATACCGAGGCTGGCATCGTCGCCAAGATTGGCATGAACTCAGCCGGTCTCGGCGTATGCGTCAATTTGCTGGTGAGTGACAGCACAAGAGTCGGCCTTCCCTTTCATATTCTGTGTCGAGGAATTCTTAACTCTTTTTCAATGGGAGAAGCGTTGGGGAAAATCTTCGACCATCAGACCGGAGCCTCGGCCAATTATCTGATTGGACACATGGATGGAGAAGCCATTGATATTGAAACGAACCCAAGTGGAGTTGAGTACCTGTATAGTCAAGAGGGTACTCTCTCGCACGCGAACCACTTCGAAAGCCGGCTGCCGGTTCCAGACGAGGGGCGGAAGATTTTCCCAGATACTATTTTACGTTCCTGTCGCTCAGGGAAATTTCTTGCCCAGCAACGTGGAAAGATCTCTGTTGAGACATTGCAGACCATCCTTCAAGATCACTTCAACTATCCCAGTTCGATTTGCCGTCACCCCGATACGCGGGCGCACGAGCTGGAACAGGTACAGACCAATGCCTCAATTGTCATGAACCTGACTGAACGAATCATGTGGATTTGCGAGGGTAATCCCTGTAAAGGCGGCTACACGGCTGTCCCCTTAGTCTAGGAGTAATCGCTACTATGACCGCCCTGTCGGGCCTCCGTGTCCTCGACCTGACCGACATCAAAGGTGCCATGTGCGCCAAATTGTTTGGGGATATGGGGGCAGATGTCGTCAAGATCGAGCCTCCGGATGGCGATTCCATGCGTCGCATCGGTCCGTTTCTCGATGACAAACCACACCGCGACCGCAGCCTCCTGTTTTGGTTTTACAATACGAGTAAACGCGGCATTACGCTCGATCTAAATCAGACTGCTGGACAGGAAATCCTCAAGCAGCTCGCAACAAAAGCGGACATTGTGGTCGAATCCGCAGCTCCTGGGACACTCACACAGCTCGGCTTGGGCTATGAGGATCTGAAGCAGATTAACCCGAACATCGTACTCACCTCAATTACGCCGTTTGGCCAAACCGGACCGTATAAGGACTATCGCGCTTCAGACATGGTGGCCGAGGCCGTGGGTGGGATGATGTGGACCAATGGTTTCCCGGACGAAGCGCCGCTGCACGGTATGGGGCTGCAGGCCTACCACAGTGCGTCTTTTTTTGCGGCTATTGGAACCATGTCCGCCCTGTGGGCGCGCGATGCCATAGGAGAAGGCCAATGGGTTGATGTGAGCATGCAAGAAGCAGCCGCCGGGGCTGTGGAGCACATCGCACCGTTCTACCACCAAGGTCTTGGCATTGAGAAACGTCAGGGCAGTCTGCATTGGAGCCGCTATTTCCGCGTAGCTAAATGCCGTGACGGCTATGTCATGCACTGTTCACTCGGCGATTGGACCTCGCTGGTCGAATGGGTGAAGGGCGACGGTAAAGCCCGCGACCTCGACGAAGCGCACTGGGAAGACCTGACCTACCGAAAAGAGCACGCCGAACATCTGTTCGATATTCTTGATGACTGGGCAGCAGACTATAGTGTGGCGGACCTGATGGAAGGCGCACAGTTACGGCGTATTCCGTATGCCATGGTCAGACCGCCCGAAGCCTTGGTGGATGATCCGCAATTGAACGACCGAGGCTTTTTCTCGGAGGTTGAACATCCAGAGCTGGGTCAGTTGTTCCGTTACCCTGGCGGTCCAAGCCACTTTACCGCCACGCCGTGGCGTATTGCGCGCCGCCCGCCGCTGCTCGGGGAGCATAATAACGAGGTGTACGGCGGAGAACTCGGTCTGGCTTCAGGCCGGTTGGCGGAACTGGCGGAAACCGGCGTGATCTAGCAAAACAGAAACCGTGAGTTTCGTAACCCTCCGAAAAGAGGCGAAAAGCCTTTATTCTACGGGGGTTACGGGACATCGTATTGTCCTCCCCATTCCCCCCGAATCCCCGTGAAAGTCCCGCGAATTTTCATAACAGGCGCGAGAGTGAATGAGTGAGTGCAGTGGTAAGGGAGAGAACTAATCAAAAGGTCAACGCTGAATCGCTTCGACACGAGCCGCCCGCTGCTTCAGTATTTCGGCTTCTGTATCACGCTCCGTAGCTCGGTAGAGCTACGCGAGGTTGTTCAGGTCCGTCGCCACCCTAGGATGGTCTGGCCCCAGCGCCTGCTCGTGTATCGCCAGTGCGCGCTTATAGAGCGGCTCGGCCAACGCGTAGTGGCCTTGGGTTTTGTAGAGCACCGCCAGGTTGTTCAGGCTCGTCGCCACATCGGGATGGTGTGGGCCGACGTTTTTCTCGGCAATTTCAAGGGCTTTTTTGGCAACTATGACGGCACGGCCATATTGGCCTGCACGATGCAGCTCCTGACCCTCCTGAATCAGGATGTCCCATTCAATGCCTGCCTCACTGGGCGAAACCGGCAGCGGCCACAACAGCAACACTACCGTGATGATGGTCGGGATGTATTTCACGGGTCCTTCCTAGCAGAAGTTAGGCGGTTTCTCGATGAGCAAATGTCCCTCAGATGCTCACTCGCTGCGTTAATACATACC
>CAUZQN010000251.1:0-5260 GCA_963581605.1 uncultured Binatia bacterium (SeqCode) | reverse complement strand
CTCCAAGTCTCGCTCAGCCAGCAATCGCTTCAACCGGTGGTTCTCGCCCGCAGACTCTTCAACTCGCGCACCTCCGCCGCATTCATGCTCCGGTACTGCTTGCGCCACGTGTAGAACGTCGCCGCATTGATGTTGTGGGTACGACACACTTCCGTCACGGTCGTCCCAGTCGTCGCTTCGGCCAAGATCCGGACAATCTGTCCTTCACTGAATCGCTTCTTCATCAGTTCCTCCTTGCCGTGAGAAACCTAAGCTACGATTGGCTACCTATGGAGGGGAAACGTCACCTATCCTGAGCCTTTCGACTCTGCTCAAGACAGGCTTGCCAAAAGACTCTGGACGAACGGCAAGGCACAAACAAAAAGGGCGCACCGCAGTGCGCCCTCTACAAGGTCTCGAAGAGTTAAACGAAGACCTTACTCCAACACCTCAGCAACTACGAGTTCAGTGATCTTGTCCTCGTTATACCCCAGAATCTCTTTCAGCACGTTTTGATTCTCGCGACCCAGGGTCGGGGCGGCACCTCTGATCTGCGCCGGGGTGCGGGAGAATTTGAAGCGGGAAGCTTCGACTGTGGTTTTGCCGAAATCCGGATGGTCCAGGTCAACAAAATGCTCCCGGTGCTGCAGCTGCTTGTCTTCGTACTGCTCCAGCATAGTCTCGACCGCGCTGGCGGGGACGTGTTGCGCTTGGAGCTTATCTTCGGCGTCGTACGGGCCGTGTTGGCTGGTCCATTCATTGATGGCTTTGTCCAGCTCGTCTTGATTGGCCAGACGGCCTTTGACTGTGGCAAAACGCTCGTCACTGCCTAAATCAGATCGATTCATGACCTGACATAACGAGCGCCACTGGTCATCGGTTTCTACCCCAATCGCCACCCAGCGGTCATCACCCGCAGCTTGATACACGCCATGCGGCGCGAAATTCAGGTCCCGGTTGCCCATGCGCGTTTGGGTGCGGCCATTGGCCGATTGGTCCAAAAGAAACGGAGCCAGGAAGTGCAGCGCCGCCTCCGCCTGAGCCAAGTCGATGTGCTGGCCTTTGCCGGTTTGGTGTTTGTGCTCAAGCGCGGCCAGGATAGACGCGGCGTTATACCAGGGGGCGATGTAGTCGGTATACGCGCCGAACGGTCCGGCAGGCGCCCGATCCGGCCAGCCGGTTGGATCAAAAAAGCCGGACACCGCAGCCGCCAGATTTCCAAACCCGGCAAAGTTGGCGTGGGGGCCCGTTTGCCCCATGAGGCAGGTGCTGAGCATGATGATGTCGGGTTTGATCTTCTTGAGCGACTCGTAGTCAAAACCCCAGTCGCGCATGGCTTTGGGCGAAAACGATTCCGTCACGACATCCGCCCAGCGCACCAGATCGAGAATCACCTGGCGCGACTCCGGCTTGGACAGGTTCAAGGTAATCGGCAGTTTGCCGGTGTTCAGATTATTGAACAAGCCGGAATTATTCGGGCCGGGTTGTTTGTTCTGGAAAGGGCCGACCATGCGCACGGCGTCAAACCGTGTGGTCGATTCGACACGGACAACCGTCGCCCCGTAGTCGGCCAAAATCCGGGTTGAGCCCGGCCCGGCCATAGCCCACATAAAGTCGAGCACCTTGACCCCAGCAAGTGCCTGGTTGCTTTCAGTGTCGGTGTGTTGTCCGTCTGGCATGGCATGGCCCTCCTTGGTGTGGCTCTTTCAAATTATACCCTTGTTTTGCAGTTCTGCTACTTCCTGGTCACTCATGCCGAGTTCGCCGCCATATACCTCGGCATTGTGTTCGCCGATCCGAGGTGGACGGCGCCGATAGGTAATCGGCCGTTCGCTGAACTTGGCAAAAGGGCCGGGGTAGCGAAACGCTTTCCCCAGCTCTTCGTGGTTGACGGAGGTCCAATATTCGCGTGACTCCAGCTGTTCACTGTGCGTGACCTCCTCAATTGTTGTCACCGGAGCAAGGAGGAGGCCGCGCTCCCGGGCATTCTGGAACAGCTCTTCTTTGGTGCGACTCTGTGTAAAGTCTTCAATGATGAGCTTGAGGCGCTCGTAATCTGCTATCGTTTTTGGGTCGGCGCCGAACAGCAGGCCGCCCATCCCGACCCAGTCCATCTCCTGGACTTCCTTGTCACAGCCGCCTTCCTCGTAGATCCAGTCCATGAGCCGCTTGGTGAAATGGGCAAACGCCGAACCAAAAAGAAAGGCGATCGAAACATGGCCGTCCTTGGCCGGCCATAGCAGCCGAATTGCAAGCGGTCCCATCTTGGCGCCGCCGGCCATGCGTCGGACATCGGCATCATGCAGGGGTGCGCAAAGAATGCTCGACTGTGAGGCCTGGGCCGCGGCTTGCTGGGCGGAAATGTCGATGTGCTGGCCCCTATTGGAGCGGTGAGATTCGTACAGGGCAATCAAGGCGGCGGGAGCTGCGGCCGCACTGGCATGCAGATATCCCTGCGGAACACTGAGGCGCACGGGCGGACGGTCTTCGTCTCCGGTAAGCACCAAAGGGCCACTGCAGGCGAGAATGATCAAATCGCTGTCCGCGTAGCTCGCTTTCGGTCCATCTTGTCCAAACGGTGTGATGGATATATAAATCAGGCCAGCATTTTCCTGTTCTAAGTCGTTGTAACTAAGGCCGTATTTTGCCAGGGTGCCTGGAGTTTCAGATTCGACCAGAAAATGGGCGCTCTTTGCCAAACGGCGCAGAATCTCTTGGCCCTCGGTTTTTGTGATGTCCAGAGTGATAGCACGTTTATTGCGGTTGTAGGCCCACCAATACAGCGAGTTTTCGGCCTCTTCTTGGTCCTGATAGAAAGGCCCTAGCTTTCGAGCCGACGAACCCCCGGGCGGTTCGACCTTGATCACGTCAGCGCCAAGGTCAGCCAGAATCTGGCCGCATAGCAGCCCGCGTTCCGTAGTCAGGTCAAGGACACGATAGGGACTTAGCATCAGATCACTCTCCCCGTAGTCTATTGAGATGATTATAGACCAATCTAAATTCTCCAGAATCCTCCCCCCATAGCTGCCCCAATCGGAACAGGCAAGCCCCGAGTTTGGTGGCAATGGAAGTTGTGCGTATCAGGTATAGTATTCGTTCGAATTTTTGCTACACACAGCACACTGCATAATGATCTGTCCACGCTGTCGAACAAAAATGAAAGTCGAGGCTCATCGGCCGCATAAACAGGAAAAATGGCGTTGTCCACAGTGTGGCAAGATTCGGATGAAACCCGCGTCCTATCGCAGACGCCGACAACGTGACCGGGAATAGGCGAGAATAGGAGAAGGAGAGAGGTGCGAGGCAAATTGGAGGAGTTCGTACGTCTGAGTCTCGTCGTCTTTATGGCGGCTGCGTACGGCTGCCCATCCTATGAGGCTGAGGATGTCGCGAACTTGCAAAAGCAACTGGCAAGTCTGGTAGGTCAGGTTGAAGACATGCGCAGAGATGTCGATGGGCTACAGGGCCAGGAAGCACAGACCATCCAGATTGAGCAGGCATTAGAATCCCTTGAAGCCGAGCTTGATGTTTTACGCTCCCAGCTCGGGCAACACGAAACTCCGGCGCCACAAGCGGCTGTGTTATTGCCTACGCCCACCGCGCAGCCATTAGAGGCTGAGGTGCTCATACCACAATCCAAGCCCGTTAGGTCTGCTGAGCCTGTTATGGAGGGCGTGGAAGCTCACAGAGCGAGAGCGGACAAAGCAAAAAGAACGGCGAAAAGCACAGATTGTAGCCCCGTCTGGCACTGGGTCGGGAAGGGCAAGACTGAAGCTGAGATCGCAAAACTACTAAATATCTCTGTCCAGGCTGTTCAGTTGTGTGATGAGCAGATCGGGAAAAGGAGGTAGCGCGTAGACCGAAAGTGAAGCGTAGACCGAAAACGCTAAGAGCGCCTAACAAAACTGGTTGGAGTACGTTGTCAGCGCCCCAGCCCCTCCCCCTGGATTCCCGTTTCCACGGGAATGACAGTTCTTTTTGTGTCATACCTGCGAAAGCAGGTATCCAGGCTTACGGGACAAGACGGAGTTTTGTTAGTGGCTCTAAGGAGAGGCGGCGGCTGGGCCGCTATTCTTTCGGCTGGCAACATAGGCTGCCATTAATCCAGGCAGGTCTATGAGTGGCTCGGTTTCCCGCATCATCCCGCCTGGAGGGATAATCTTTTCAGAGCCGCCGAGGGAGATCTGTAAATAGGGCCCGCCAAGCAAGCCTTTGGTCTGGATCGAGGCAATCGCGTCTTCCTGAATCTCGATACCGTGCTGTATAGTCAGCTTGACTTTTGCTCGGTTGCCGGTGAGCTGTACCGTATCGACGCGGCCGACCCGGACCCCGGCTATCTCAACCGGCGCGCCTGGTCCCAGGCCCGTAGCACTCTGAAAGTCGGCATACAGGGGATAGCCCCATGCGCTGTAGAGTGAAGTCTCTCCGAGAGTAGTGAATAGATACAGCAGGCTCGCACTCCCCAGGAGGAGGAAGCCGCCCACGCTCAAACCTAAACCCAGCCGATTCATGCTGTGTAAAATAGCAGGCCGTTGCCACTGTCCCAAGACCCCAACCAGACTGCTACGCTGCCTATAGTGGATCCCCTAGGTGATCCACTAGTGAATCTTGGGGCTCCCGAGGTCTTTGGCTCACAATGGTACTCGACTCAGACTCGACCCGGGCTATTCCAGCGCGTGGATCGTCCAGATCGAAGTTGACGTCTATATCTTCCACACTGACTTCAGTGTTTGCCGAAATGGATGCGAGCGTAGCATTGGGATCTTGGAAGATGGCGATGGGATCGCCGTCATCAATAGTCCCATCTTGATTTACTCCACCCTCGTCAAGCAGAAACACCAGAGTGAGGTCGCCAGCGGCAAGATTCTCAATCGTGAAGGTCTGGTCTGCCTGAACCAAAGCTATTTCTGCGTCGTCAAATTCAAGAAAACGAACGGGATCACGCAGATTTACATAGGCAAATGCAAATATGGGCCTGGCAGTTGCCGGCCGCACATTAAAAATATTGCCGTGAATAACGGTATCCTCGGTCTGCCGTGTTCCACTGACTCCGCCGCCAATCTCCGATCCCGTGCCGAAGCGAAGTGAGGGCTCGTCGGCTCCGATGCGTAGTGGGTTATCAGTGCGGTCCGGCCCAAGGTCTGCGTCGTCGCCGTAGGCGACACATATGAGCCATATAACGAGAGAGAGAAACGGAGAGAGCAGTGAGTATCCACGTCTCTGTGTGTAAAAGAAATTGAGTGCAGCGTCAAAAGGGAGGCTGCATAATGAGCATAAAGAG
>CAUZQN010000250.1:0-5263 GCA_963581605.1 uncultured Binatia bacterium (SeqCode) | reverse complement strand
TTCTAACCGAACTTCGTCTTGTCCCTCAGGCCTGGATACCTGCTTTCGCAGGTATGACACACAAAGAACAGTCATTTCCGCATTCCCGTGGAAACGGGAATCCAGAGGAGAGGGGCTGGGGCGCTGACAAGGTGTTTTAGGCAATTTTGTTATGCCTTTTTAGGCTTTGTCATATCTGCAGGCCGGACCCACTCGTCAAACTGATCGGGGCTGAGATGCCCAAGGGACAGGGCTGCCTCGCGCAGACTGCTGCCGTCTTTATGCGCCTTCTTGGCAATCTCGGCCGCTTTCTCATAGCCGATGTGCGGGTTGAGCGCGGTTACGACCATGAGTGAATCGCGCAGGTGTTCCTCAATCCGAGGCGTGTTGGGTTCGATACCCACCGCGCAGTGGTCGTTAAATGCGTTGCACGCATCCGCAATCAGCTGCACGGATTCGAGTAAGTTGTGCACCATCACCGGCTTAAAGACATTCAGCTGAAAGTTGCCCTGCGAGCCGCCAAAGGCTACGGCGGCATCATTGCCAAACACCTGTACCGCGACCATGGTCATGGCTTCGGACTGAGTTGGGTTCACCTTGCCGGGCATGATGGATGAGCCCGGCTCATTCTCTGGGATCAGGATCTCGCCAATTCCAGCCCGCGGCCCGGAAGCCAACCAACGCACGTCATTAGCAATCTTCATCAGCGCTCCGGCCAGGGTACGTAATGAGGCACTCGCTGTGACCATCGAGTCATGTGCAGACAATGCCGCAAATTTATTAGGCGCTGACGTAAACGGCCGACCTGTCTCTGCCGCCATCTTGGCTGCGGCCAAATCCCCGAATTGGGGGTGCGCGTTTAAACCGGTCCCCACGGCAGTGCCGCCTATGGCCAACTCACACAGACTCGGGATGGTACGCCGGACGTCGGCCAGAGCCCCGTCGAGTTGGGCCACCCAGCCGCTGATCTCTTGGCCTAAGGTAATCGGCGTGGCGTCCTGCAGATGGGTGCGTCCGACTTTGACTACGTCCCGAAACTGCTCGGCCTTGGTGTGGAGTGTATCGCGCAGCCGGCTGACGGCAGGAAGCAGCACGTCTTCGAGCTGCTCGACGGCGGCGATGTGCATAGCGGTGGGAAAGGTATCGTTGGAGCTTTGGCCTCGATTGACGTCGTCATTGGGATGAATCGGCTTCTTTGACCCCATCTCGCCCCCGGCCAGCTCAATGGCCCGGTTAGAGATGACTTCGTTGGAGTTCATGTTCGTCTGCGTACCTGAGCCGGTCTGAAAGACGACTAAGGGAAAGTGATCATCCAGCTGTCCTGAGATGACCTCGTCTGCCGCCTGAACGATAAGATCGACTTTTTCTTGGGGTAGCTGACCGAGTTCTCCATTGGCCAGCGCTGCGCCTTTCTTGAGTACGCCCAGGGCACGGATGAGCGGCCGGGTAAAGCGAAAGCGCTCTACTCCAATCGGGAAATTATTACGCGAGCGTTCGGTTTGCGCTCCCCAATAGCGGTCGGCTGCTACTGCTATGGCCCCCATGCTGTCCGTTTCCGTTCGGGTTCGTGGTTGGTCACTCATCAAGCTCCTCCTGTGCAATATCTGTGGTTGTCGGTATTCAATCTGACCGCACGGGCCGCTGAGATGGACTGCCCGCTGCAGACAAGGTCCTTACCACGCTTGGAATCTCCCGCCAAGACGGTATGACACCTCAGGCTCAGCCTGGCCTAGACAGATTTGGTGGATTTTGGCAAATTATCTTGCATCCACTCCCTTATAGACTTCTTTGTTAGAGATTATGCACATTGAAACCCTCAAAGCCTTCTGTGATTTGGTTGAAACTGAGAGTTTTTCACTCGCAGCATCGAAGAACTTTATTACCCAATCTGCTGTTAGTCAGCAGATCCGCAGCCTCGAAGGGCACTACAATCGGGAACTGGTCGAGCGTTCGAGCAGATACATCAGGCTGACTCAGGCCGGAAAAGCTGTGTACCAGGCTAGTAGGGAGATCATCCAAAAATATCGGGATATGGAAGGGAGTCTTCAGGCGCTCTCGCATTCAGTAGGCGGCACAGTGCGGGTGGCCACAGTATACAGTGTCGGATTGTATGAGCTTTCTTCTCCTCTCAAAAGATATCTGCAGACCTTCCCGGAGGCTGAGGTCCACCTCGAATACACCCGAGTCAACAAGATTTACGAAGCCGTGAGTCGAGGGGATATTGACCTGGGCATAGTCGCCTATCCTCGCAAACGGCCACAGATTCAGATCACTCCCTTTCGCAAAGATCGTCTCGTATTGGTCTGTGCCCCGCAGCATCCTTTTGCCCAGTTGAAACGCCTCACGATGAAGCAGTTGGATGGGGAGAAGTTTATTGGTTTCGAGCGTGATGTCCCTACTCGCCGAGCTCTAGACAAGGTTTTCCGCCAGCACCGTGTCAAGGTGCAATACATCGCAGAGATGGACAATATTGAAACCATTAAACGGGTCGTCGAGATTGGGTCGGGCGTTTCTATCGTGCCAGAACTCAGTATTGTCCAGGAGGCCAAAAATGAAACCCTCAAGGCGATCCAAATCTCGGATGAGATAGTGATGCGGCCACTGGGGATCATCGCCAAG
Source organism: uncultured Binatia bacterium (SeqCode) (assembly GCA_963581605.1). GTDB lineage: Bacteria > Desulfobacterota > Binatia > Bin18 > Bin18 > Bin18. The sequence goes on along the minus strand of CAUZQN010000250.1, from coordinate 2,665 downwards.
CGGGGCCGGCGTTTAACACTCGCGGTACACGAGTTCGTCAAGTTTTTGAAGGGAGCGTCCGAGCCAGGTACAACACAAGAGTCAAACCAGGCGCTCCAAGCCACGCTGTAATCTCACGTCAGAGTTTAGCCCTTCGCTGACAAACGGACCATAGGGCCCTGTCCGCATGCAGCCGACTGCTTTCAGTGTTGCTGCTCTCTCACGCAGGGACAGCGTGTCTGCAGGGGTCCGTCTCTATCGGGCTAGACAGGCCCGGCAAATTTTGGCATCTTGCTTGTGCTTTACTTTTGGACGATAAGAAAGCATTCTTATGGCGTGTAGCGTGGTCTCCGTCCGTACCCTGTCACACGTGACCATTTGGAGCATAAGGTATGGCACGTAAGAAAATTGTACTGATCGGCGCGGGCAACATCGGTGGCACACTCGCTCACCTGTGTGCCCTCAAGGGACTCGGAAATGTCGTTCTGTACGACGTGATTGACGGACTGCCCCAAGGCAAGGCCCTGGATCTTCTCGAAGCCGGGCCAATCGAGGGTTACGACGTTAACCTCATTGGGACTACGAGTTATACTGATATTCAGGATGCCGACGTCTGTATTGTAACCGCCGGGCTGGCGCGCAAGCCAGGCATGAGCAGAGACGACCTGCTTGGCATCAACTGCAAGATCATGCGGGAGGTCTCGGAGAACATCGCAAAATATGCTCCCAATAGTTTTCTCATCGTTATTACCAACCCGCTCGACGCAATGGTGACGTTGGCCAAGCGGGTCACGGGGTTTCCCAAGAACCGGGTCGTTGGCCAAGCCGGGGTGCTCGACTCGTCGCGCTATCGGACGTTCATCGCCCAAGAGCTGAACGCGTCCGTCCGCAACGTCACGGCTATGGTCTTAGGTGGGCACGGCGATGATATGGTGCCGGTGCGCAGCTATTGCCAGGTGGCCGGTATCCCGATCGAGCGGCTGATCTCAGCCGAACGCCTCGAGGAGATCGAGAATCGAGTGCGTCAAGCTGGAGGGGAAATCGTGGCCCTGCTCAAGACCGGTTCGGCATTCTATTCTCCGGCTTCGGCAGCGATTCAGATGACTGAGGCGTACCTGTACGACAAGAAGCAGATCCTGCCCTGTGCCGCCTACCTCGAAGGAGAGTACGGGATTGAGGGCGTGTATTTTGGCGTGCCAGTGAGCATCGGCGCCGGGGGTGTCGAGCGGGTTGTGGACATTGCGTTGAGCGACAAAGAGAAGCAGGCGATGCAGCTGTCGGTTAGCCATGTACAGGAACTGATCGCAGCGATGGACAACGTGTTGGCGCAAAGCACCTAGCTTCAGAGAGGGGAGATACAGACGGCGGGATTCTGTCCCTATCTCTGTCTCTATACTTAATCTCATTAAGAGGAATAATGGCACCAGTGCATGACATACTCATTATAGGGGGCGGAGGAGCCGGACTCCGCGCCGCCATCGCCGCCGCCGAGATCAACCCTCAGCTTGACATCGCGCTCGTCTCTAAAGTCTACCCGATGCGGAGCCATACGGTTGCGGCTGAGGGTGGCACGGCCGCCGTCATTAAAGAGAATGACAGCCTGGAAGACCATATTAACGATACGATTACTGGCTCCGACTGGATGGCGGACCAGGATGCGGTCGAGCTCTTTGTCAATGAAGCCCCAGCCGAGCTCATCCAATTAGAGCACTGGGGGTGCCCCTGGAGCCGCGAGCCCGACGGCAGTATTGCCGTACGCCCGTTTGGCGGGATGCGGATCGAGCGGACCTGGTTTGCTGCCGACAAGACCGGTTTCCACCTGCTTCACGCGTTGTTCCAAACGTCCCTTAAGTACACCACAATCACGCGCTATGACGAGTATTTTGCTACTACACTACTAGTGGAAAACGGCCGCTGCCAGGGAGTGACGGCTATTGAGCTGCGCAGCGGTATGGTGCAGCCAGTTCTCGCCAAGGCAGTTATTATGTGTACAGGCGGGGCTGGCCGGATCTTTCCCTTTACGACCAACGGCTCCATCAAGACCGGCGATGGCATGGCCTTGGCCTACCGGGCTGGAGTGCCGCTCAAGGACATGGAGTTCGTCCAGTACCATCCTACCGGCCTGCCAGGGACAGGGATTCTGATTACCGAGGCCGCTCGTGGCGAGGGGGGAATTCTCGTCAATAAGAACGGCTACCGCTACCTGCAGGATTACGATCTCGGCAAGCCGCTTGACGTGAATGACCCGAACCATCCGCAGAAACGGATGATGGAGCTTGGTCCACGGGACAAGCTGTCCCAGTGTTTTGTCAAAGAGCAGGACAAGGGCAACACGGTACCGGGACCGTACGGTGACGTGGTGTATCTCGACATCCGCCATCTGGGGGAGCAAAAGATCGACAAGAAGATCCCCTTTGTGCGCGAGCTGGCCAAGAACTACGCAGGCATCGACCCAGTGTACGAGCTCATTCCGGTCCGTCCTGTGGTGCACTATATGATGGGTGGGATCCATACAGATATCGAGACGGCGACCCCACTGCCAGGCTTCTTCGCCGCTGGCGAGTGCGCGTGTGTCAGCATCAATGGGGCCAACCGACTTGGCTCAAACTCGCTCACCGAGCTGTTGGTGTTTGGCGCCCGGGCCGGTCGTGCCGCCGCAACGTTTGTGCAAGAACAGCCAGCGTGT
>CAUZQN010000249.1:0-5273 GCA_963581605.1 uncultured Binatia bacterium (SeqCode) | reverse complement strand
CGTGATCGCAGGGAGCAGGAAAAGTAGTGCTTGAAGTGGGGAAATATCTCGCCCGTTCAGGGAAGTGCTAGGAGCTTACACCGTTCGTGCTCGCTGGCCTATTTTACTAGCCCGACCACTATCGCGGCCCGACGCGGCCCAAAAGGAGATGCCCATGACGGAAGAGGAACGACGCAACATCGAAACCGCCGAGCGCTACATCGAGCTGTACAACAACGACATCGAGCGCTTCGTGCCGGAATGCTACACACCGGATTGCAAAGCGTACGCGATGGGCGCCGGCGTGATGGAAGGCCTAGAACAGTTCCTGCAGATCGAGCGCACCGTCCTAGCCGCTGCGCCCAAACGCTATATGCGGCTCGATCACATGCACGCCAGTGGCGATGTCGTGACCGTGGAAGTCACCCTGCTCGACCCGGACGCCGGCGAGGACTGGGCGATTCCGTTCGTGGCCGTGTTGATCATGCGCGACGGCAAAATCGCCATCGATCGCTCTTACGCCGACTACACCAACTGGCCCGGCCTTGCGGCGCTCGCCGAGTCGTGAGCGTCAGTCGAACACGGACCAGCGGGCGCATGTGAACCCAAACCTCTAGAAGGGGGCTAAGACTATGAGGAATGAGCTCCTGTGCGCGTGGAGCGGGGTCGTTTTCTTGCTCATCTTTTTCGCGGGATTCTGGCCGCTCGCGAATTTCCTGCCGCCGCCCTTGCCGAGTGCCAGTGCCGCCGAAATAGCCGCAATGTTCCAGCAACATACGTTGCAAATTCGCCTGGGATTAGTGCTCATGGTGATCGCGTGGGCGTTGATTATCCCGTTCGCCGCTGTCATTTCGATTCAACTCAATCGTATAGAGGGTGGGCCATCGGCCTTGTCCTACACCCAGTTGGCGAGCGGCTCGAGTAACGCGGTGCTTACGATCATCCCGGAATTGTTGTGGGCCACGGCCGCCTTCCGCCCGGAGCAGAATCCGGAAATAATCCGGGTTTTCAACGACATGGCCTGGATCACATTCTTGTGGCCGGTTGGAACATTTGTCGTGCAAGTGGTCGCGACCGGTCTGGCCACCCTCGGCGACAAGAACGAGCGACCCATCTTCCCGCGTTGGTTCGGTTTCTTTTGCCTGTGGTGCGCAATGCTGTTTCTGCCGGGCGTCATGCTGATATTCTTCAAGACCGGCCCCTTTGCCTGGAATGGCCTGCTCGTCTTCTGGTTAGGCGTGCTCGCGTTTTTTGGCTGGTACACTGTGACGTTCGTGGTGGTACGCACCAGTATCCTTCGACATTGGCAAGAAGCTCTGGCCTGACGAGAGACCAGCGCGAGCGAGCAGTAAGCCCATGGCAGCTTTGACCAGCCCCACGCGCCAGGCAAAAACCCATTTGCCTGGCGAATCCGGGGTGTGGGTTTTCATCATCGGCGACCTGTTTGTTTTTGGTCTGTTTTTCGTGGTGTTTGTGTATGACCGGTCGCTGGATGTGCCGCTCTACACGCACTCGCAGGCAACCTTGAATCAGACCTACGGCGCCGTGAACACCTTCTTGATGCTGTCCAGTTCCTGGTTTGTTGCGCTGGCCATTCAGGCCGCCCGCGACAATCTCGCAAAAATCACCAGCCGCCTCATACTGCTGGCCGGTGCCTGTGGGGTCGCCTTTGTGGTGGTGAAATCGTTCGAATACAGCGAAAAGATCAGCGCGGGATATTTCATCACGAGCAACGATTTTTATATGTATTACTACATGCTGACCGGTATCCATTTGATGCATGTCGTCATTGGTCTGGGGGTCCTGACGTTTCTGTGGCACACCGCGCGCAGGGACTCGCTGGATGAAAAATGTATTGGCACTCTTGAAAGTGGCGCGAGCTACTGGCACCTGGTGGATATCGTGTGGATCATCCTGTTCGCACTGTTGTATCTGATGAGATAACGAATGCCCTCCCTCCTACGGCGCAAAATTACGTTCGTGTGGCTAGGGTTGATCCTGGCGACTGCACTGTCGTGGCAACTCGGACACGGCTTTGGCTTCGGCGATCGTTACACGTACGCCACAGTCGCAATCGTGATCATCGCTTTCATCAAGGTCCGCCTGGTGTTTCTTGATTTCATGGAATTGCGCCATGCGCCGCTGCCGTTGCGCCTTACGTTCGAGGTATGGACGCTGATTGTAGGAGGAACAATAATCGCTTGTTATTGGGCCGGTACCTGATGAGTGGAGAGGCCCTGTCATTGCGAGGAGCTGGAGGCGACGAAGCCATCTCTTGTACCGTCTCAGATTGCTTCGCTATGCTCGCAATGACGTGTACGGTGAATTTCCAAACACCCTCATAGGGTGCGGCTGATGGCTGGCCGCAAGAGACCTTACTCTGACAGCCCCTTTCTGGGGGATTGACTGTTTTACACTAGCCATTGGAAATTCAAGCTCAGGTCACGCCAAGGCAGTTTCGACACTGACGTCGTCATCAGCCGCCCAGGTCATGACGGAATGGTCACATAACGCCCTTATTATAAAAGGGCCTCACACCGAGAGAGGAGGGAGTCATGGCAAGCATCATTGATTCCGATGGCCATCTGCTGGAGCCGCCGAGTGTTTGGGAAGAGTACACCGAACCGGCCTATCGTGAGCAGGTGATTCAGATTGCCAAAGATGCGGAAGGCATCGACTGTCTCAAAATCAATGGAGAGATAAGGCGTGATCGCAATATGGCCATCGCTGCCGCCTGCACGCCGGGCGGGATGTCCGACGCCCACAAAGCACGTACCATGTCCTGGGACGAGATTGTTCTCGGCGGCTACGATCCGCACCAACGGATCAAAGATATGGATCTTGAAGGCATTGAGATCGCCTTTTTCTATCCGACCTTGTGGCTCCTCTACGGTGATATCACCGACCCGCAGGTCGCAGCCGCAGCTTGCCGGGCCTATAACAATTGGTTGGCCGACTTCTGCAAAGCCTATCCGCATCGCTTTTACGGAGTGGCTCCTCTGCCCTTGCAGAGTGTTGAGGAGTCCATCACAGAAATGCGGCGCGTGGTTAAAGATTTGGGCATGCGGGCCGTGTTTGTGCGGCCCAATCCGTTTAATGGTCGCCGGCTCAACGACGCGGCTTATGATCCTTTGTGGCAAGAAGCCCAGGAGCTCAATGTTCCAGTGGCCATCCATAGTAGCTTCGGCACCAAGATGCCAACCCTGGGCCAAGAGCGATACAAAGACCCGTTCTTTTTCCATATGGTATGTCACCCCTGGGAACAGCAGGGCGCGTGCATGGATATTATTTGTGGCGGCGTGTTGACGAAATTCCCCAAACTCAAAGTGGCGTTTCTGGAATCCGGAGTAGGGTGGCTGGGCTATTGGCTGGAGCGGATGGACAGTCACTTTGAGAGCATGGGCCACTACGTGCCATGGCTCAAAAAGAAACCCAGCGAGCACTTTCGCGAGCAATGCTATATCGGGATGGAAACGGACGAGAAGAGTATGAGTGGCATCGTGGAGTGGGGGCTGGAAGAGCGTGTGATTTGGGGGTCGGACTACCCGCATTTTGATTGCACGTTTCCGGGTGTTGTTGACGAGGTGAAGGAGTCGTGTGCCAAACTCCCGGCGCACGCCCAACAACAAATCCTCAGCGAGAATGCCAAGCGGTTATATAATTTGTAGGGATCGTCATATGACACGCATGGGGCGCTGGAACGGAGAACGGAATATGGAGAGTGAAGGCTTCCAAGATGAGTTTGGCTTTGTTGGTCCTGCGCCTGTGGAGCATCCTGCCCGGCGCATTCCGGATCCGGATTTCTCAACCGGCCCAGCGGTAGGAGACCGCCAACCGGAGTTCCGGCTCCCGAATCAACACGGCGAGCTGATCGACTTCCACGCCGCCCGCGGCCAGCACAAAGCCGTGCTCAGTTTTCAACGCTCGGCCGTGGGGTGACCGTTCTGCATGACGCAACTCGTGGAGTTGCAACGTCGCTTGCCGGACTTTGAGGCCGCCGGGATGAAAGTCTTTGCGGTGAGCTATGATCCCCAAGACGGGCTGGCGGATTTTGCCCGGACGTACGGTATTACCTACGATCTGTTGTCAGACAGCGACTCCGCGGTCATTACGCGCTTTGGCATCCTGAACACCTTGATCGATCCGACGGAGCCGGACGCCGAGGTGTTCTACGGCATCCCGTTCCCCGGAACCTATACCGTGGATGCGTCGGGGATAGTTGTCAGGAAATATTTCAACCAACATCTCGCCACCCGTGACGCGCCCGAACGCTTCCTCGAAGAAGCGGGTGGGCAGATTGTCCTGAGCCCAGATGCGCCAGCAGGAATATCGAGACGGCGACGTTCGTGTCTCCGTCTTTCTCCCTGGGGGAGATCTGAAGATCGAGTTGACCCGTCGACTGTACTGTCGGCTCGACATTCGGGAAGGCCTGCATATCTACGCCGAACCAGTTCCCAGTGGTTTTGTGGCAACGCAGGTGACTGTCAAGGCAGTGCCTGGGATACGTCTCGGGCAGCCGGTGTATCCAGCTGCCACGCCGCTGGTGATGGAGGAACTGGGGCTGGAATTGCCTGCCTGGGAAGGGACGGTCGATATTGGGATCCCCATTACCGCGACGACTGAACTGCTCAACGTGCTCAAGCCTCTAGACCAGAAGACAATCAGGCTTGATCTCACCATCCGCTACCAATCGTGTAGTATGCGTGAGTGTTTTCTGCCGCGCACCGTAAACGTCTCGCTAGAGTTGCCGCTTGCCCAGGGCATTGTTCCCGACTTGCCGCCGTTCCAAGACAGGGGCCTGCGGGTCAGGCCGGTCCAGACCGGAGCGTATATGGCCCAACTGGTGGCATGCCGACAGGAAGACTCGTAACACGAACGGAGGTGTCCGATGGCAGTGGCACATAAACCCGAAGATTGTGACCGCCTCTTTATGGAAGCGTTTAATACCGGCGACCTTGAGGGCTTAGTGTCGCTCTACGAGGAGGACGCCGCCTTTGTGCAGGAGGGGGGCCGGGTCGTCAGAGGAAGGGCTGCCATTCGGGAAATTATGCGCGGGTTTTTCGCGCAGAAGCTTCATTTCACGATTGAAGCCACGGTGACCCAGAACGGCGATATTGCGCTCCTGAACTCTCCGTGGACGCTGTCGGGCACGACTCCGGATGGGCAGCCGGTTTCGATGTGGGGCAATGGGACGGAGGTGGTACGACGCCAAGCGGACGGGAGTTGGGAATATATGATTGATAATGCGGGCTGGAATTAACCCGCCGCATCAACGGAACAGGACCGAGAGGAGG
>CAUZQN010000248.1:0-5281 GCA_963581605.1 uncultured Binatia bacterium (SeqCode) | reverse complement strand
ATGGATTGTGTGGATCAGGCACATTCCCGTGTTCGATAGCGCCCCGGATCCGAAAAAAGACTTGGGTCCACGTACAATACGGCACCAGCCAGTACAGCAAAAACATGAGCGCAGCCTGGCTTCCAACCAGCCACAGCCCTCCGATTCCCACGGCACTCCAAAATAGGTAAAAGACCCACATATCAGCCGCCTGGCGATATTGGGCTGCACGCACCTCACCCAAAAAGCGACGGTTAAAGGCCGGGGTAACAAAAGGAATATCGATAAAGTATTTGAGCGTGGAGAGGACGTTAAGCCCACACATATCGCGCATTAAGAGTCCTAAGAATTCCTTGCTGGCCAGCGGATAGCGGGCATAGATGGCGCGGTCGGGATCATCTGACGTGTTGGTATATTGATGGTGCGAGAGGTGAATATAGCGCCATTTAGCCAGCGAAATAAAAACCGGGCAGCCTGCAGTGAGCCGAGCCAGCCAGTCATTGATCCACAGGGCGCGTGACAGCCGTTTATGGATACCCTCGTGCACCAGCACCATGAGGGCATGTTGGCGTGAAGCCACAATTACCACGCTGAAAAGGTAGACGAGAACCCCCAGGATGCCCGACGCAAGCGGCACCAGGACAGCACTCAGGTAAACGGCGGCAGCCACAACCAGCCAGATTTCAGCCAGGTGGTAGAGCGCAGTCTGGGTGCTGACCCGAGAGAGTCTTTTGACCACCTGCCACACGTCTGACGTCTCGTTCAGAACTGGTGCTTCCAGAGTTGGTGCTGCTGCTGTTTGCACAGCACAGATCTATACCAGACAAACTCTTCCTGGCAATCCCTGCTCCCGCTTGCTAAAATACTTGCTAAGGGGACGCTGCGGATCACCAAACGAGAGGAGAGAGCATGCCACACGCGCAGGTTAATGAGCTGAATATTCACTATAGCATTCAGGGTCAGGGCGACCCGCTGTTACTCATCATGGGATTGGGCGGACCAGCCGCAGCCTGGGATCTCGAATTTGTGCAACGCATGGCTGCCGACTATCAGGTTATTACCTATGACAATCGTGGTACTGGGCAGTCGGACAAACCCGACGAACCCTACTCGATTTCACTCTTTGCCAGTGACGCGGTGGGCCTGCTAAGCGCACTCGATATCCCACGTGCGCATGTTTTTGGCATTTCGATGGGCGGCATGATAGCCCAGGAAATCGGCATTCACCATCCACACCATGTGGTGAGTTTGACGCTCGGTTGTACCACCCCAGGCGGCAAGCACTCCGTCCCTGCTCCACCCGAGTCCATGAAAGCGCTCAAAGGACGGCCCGGACAAACACCTGAAGACGCCATTCGGGATGGTTGGAAATTATCCTACTCGGAAGACTATATTACCGCCCACCGAGATGAACTCGAAGCGACCATGCGCCGCGTGCTCGAATATTCCACACCTTACTTTGCCTACACCCGTCACTTCGAAGCGACCATGACGCTCCGCGTGTACAAACAGCTCAAGGAAATTAGCGCCCCAACCTTGATCGCTACTGGCCGCGAGGACGTGCTTATCCCTGCGGCGAATTCTGAAATCTTAGCCAGAGAAATCCCGAATTCTCAATTAGCCATATTCGACAACGCCGGACACGCTTTCGTCTCCTCAGCGCGCGAGCCGTTCACCTCATGCTTCAAAGAGTTCTTGTCACAAAACAGTCTATAGGCAGCCAGTATGTGGCCTGTACGTCTCTGTCGCGGATTCTGTCTTCTCATGGCAGTAGCAATTCACCCAATCCACTTTGGCTTTACGCCCCTTGTGGATGCGCAGACCACGGCCCCCACAAAGCTCAGCGGCGTATCGATTCTCGGCTTTGCATTCGATCCAACCACACCCGATTTACTCTATGCGGCAACTGGTGACGGTGTGTTCAAGCGCACAAGCGGCGGTCAAAGTTGGCTCGCACTCAATAACGGCTTGACGGATCGAAACATTGAAGCCGTTGCGATTGATCCTCACGATCCCAGCATTTTATATGCGGCGGCGTATGGCGGGCTATTCACAAGTACCACAGGCGGAGAAAATTGGGCTCCTGCCAACACCGGTCTTCCCGCGAATACGCATCCTTATTTTTTTGCTCTGGACCCCAAACAATCAGGCCATGTGTATACCGCCAGCGGGGACGGCATATTTGAAAGCACGAATCGGGGCGAGCAGTGGACGGCTCGTAATACCGGTCTGACCGGGACAAAAATCAACGCGCTGGCCAGCGTGCCGACACGACCATTGACCCTCTATATCGGCACCTTAAAGAATGGAGTTTTTCAGAGTATAGATGCCGGGCAGTCCTGGACCGCAAAGAATAGCGGCTTGTTGGATATGTTTATCCCGGCGTTGCCGGTCGATCCTACCAATTCGGAAATATTGTATGCCGCGACCGGCGCCGGTATCTTTACCAGCCACGACGCAGGGGCGCACTGGGCGGCGGCAAATACGGGCATTCCAGCCGGATCCTTTGTCGGCTCACTCATACCTGATCCAACCGAGCCGAAGACGTTATACGCCGAGACTGATCAAGGCGTCTTCAAAACGACAACGGCAGGCGCGAGCTGGACAGTCAGCAATACCGGCCTGACGGATACAAACATTGAGGTGCTTGCTTTAGATCCACATAATCCCCAAACTTTGTATGTGGGCAACTTTAGCGGTGGATTCAAAACAACAGACGGCGGCACCAACTGGGTACGGCTGTAATATCTGCCCCACACTACCGGCTGAGAGAGCACTATGGCACGCGTGGCAATCAAAAAACCAGAGACGCTTGACGATCCGATCATCCAAGAGATCTTCAGTTGGGTGACCGATATGGAAGGCCAGGTGCCCAACCATTTCTATATAGAGATGAATTTTCCCGAGCTGTTGAAAGCCAAGCTGGGAACAACCAAAGTCTTGTGGCAGCTGGGTGAACTCTCCATGCCGGAGATCCAGCATGTCGGCATTGCCGTCTCTAAAGCGAACGGCTGTCCGTACTGTACGGCCGCATTCTGCACGATTTTGAACTACGGCCTGCAGACCGACGAGGAATATACTAAACAATTCCTTGAAGAAGGGACGGCGGCCCTTTCAGACCCACGCCTAAAAACCCTTGTCGAGTTCGCCCTCAAGGTGAACCTCAGCCCCAAGGATATTACTGACGAAGACGTTGCCCAACTCCGAGAAGTCGGGCTGACCGACAAAGGCGTCGTGCAACTCATCCATCTCGTCAGCGATTTTGCTTCGTATAATCGTCTCAACCTGGCGCTCAACACAGACTACGACTACCGGGATCTGTGGCGACAAGTCGGTTTTGGTTGGCAACAACAGCAGGGGGAACTAGCAGGAGATAACACGCGCGGCGTTCGAGAGTGAACGCTACGCAGAACAGTGAGGTCATATGCAACAAGACAACAGCGAGATCAAAGGCTTTCATGCTCATGTGTATTACGATGAATCCAGCCGTTCGACGGCCGAGGGTATTCGCGAGGCATTAGGCGATCAGTTCGACGTCGAGCTCGGCCGCTGGCGCGAGGAGCCCGTCGGCCCGCACCCGCAGGCCATGTATCAGGTCGCTTTTAATACAGATCAGTTTGACAAGGTCATACCCTGGTTGATGTTGAATCATTCAGGGCTCAACGTCCTCATTCATCCCCGTGCTGGCGATGATGTCGCCGATCACACCGGCCGGGCATTGTGGCTAGGTGAGAGGCTTGAGCTGAACGTCGAGTTTTTACGCAATTTTGAGAAAAACAAATCGTAGGGGCGAGGTCACCTCGCGCCCACCAGCCGGCCCTACGCATCCCAGAACGACAGACTACCCCCATGCGTTTCCTCATCCTGCACGTCAACGCCTTCTGCTGCAACATCACAAAAAAAGGCCGCTCCAAGGTCTACGAAGACTACGACGATCCTGTGACGAAAGTAGACAACGCGCTCGTTGTACTGGCCAGTGTCGAGCAAGGCGATGAAGAGAACCCTGACCGCGTCGCTCAACGTGCGAGTGACGAAATCGCTAAGCTGGCTAATCAGCTCAAAGTGACCACCATCGTGCTCCACCCATTTGCGCACCTGTTTGCCACACTCGGCTCGCCACAAGATGCAATCGATATTTTAGATCGAACACACCAATGCCTGCTCGAAGCAAAACTCGACTGCACCCGCACGCCGTTTGGTTGGTTCAACACCTTGCAGATAGATGCGAAGGGACATCCCTTGTCTCGTGTGGCGCGGATTGTGACGGCTGGGGATTAGGGGTTAACTAGGATCCCGTCACAAAATGAAACTCTAACGTGGAGGAAGCAATGAATGTCTTTATCGGCCTGCTCATTACTGCCGGGCTCTGCATCGTGGGTATGGCCCATAGTGCCCACGCTCTCAGCAGCGACGCCAAGACCCAGCTCCAATCCGCAAAAGAAATCTATGTTGCCACCCAGCGCATGAGTGGCGAGTGGAGTACTGCAGCCCCCATTTGGTTTATGTATGCCGATGACGTGGTGTATTTTACCGTCGGTCCTACGTCGTATAAAGCCAAACGGATCAAGAGTGGTCGCAATGCCGTCCGCATTTGGGTCGGCAGCAAAGACGGACCGATGTTTAGCGGTAAAGCGGAAATTTTCACCGACTCGACTATGGTGGAGCGCATGGGCGAAGCGTACAAAAAAAAATACTGGCTGGCATGGTTTGGATTCGCTCGGCCGCGCGTAGGCCGGGTTGAATCAGGTAAGACGGTTGCCATCAAAGTCATCCCTGATGCTGCCGAGTAAGGGACAAGTAATGAAAGGAAAGACCAAGCATGCAGCAAATAGATGCCGTCCTGAATCAAGCCGTTGAGTCCGGGGATATTCCTGGTGTCGTCGCCATGGTTGCTACGGACTCGGGTCTTGTGTACGAGGGAGCGTTTGGCACGCGCAAGCTGAACAGCGGCAGCGCTATGACAAAAGATACGGTCTTTCGTATCGCTTCTATGACCAAGGCTGTTGCGTCTACGGCAGCCTTACAACTTTTTGAACAGGGCAAATTCGGACTCGACCAGCCTATGGGCGAAATCGTTCCCGAGCTGGCGAACCTTGAGGTCCTGGAAGGCTTTGATGCAGACGGGAAACCCAAACTACGACCGGCTGCACGACCTGTCACCGCGCGCCAGCTTCTTACCCATACGGCCGGCTTTGGATATGAGATCTGGAATCCTGCTCTGGGTAAATACCAAGAGGTCACATCCTCACCCGGCGTTGCCAGCGGTAAGAAATCCGGGCTCAAGATGCCACTTGCCTTCGAT
>CAUZQN010000247.1:0-5285 GCA_963581605.1 uncultured Binatia bacterium (SeqCode) | reverse complement strand
ACCTTGGTACCCTACCATCTAGGCAAAGTCTCTGCCAACCTTGTCAAACACAGGGGTGCGAGAGATAATCAATGCTAATCAAATCTTGGACTTTGTATGAAGGAGGGATGAGAGGCCATGCAAAATAAGAAAAAATATGAGCGCGCTACGCAGGATGTTGGAAACATTATCGGCATGGAACATGTGAATGTCACGGTCCCGGACCAAGCGATTGCTTCGACCTTCTATATCTCTGGCCTCGGGTTTACCCGCGACCCGTATATGATGGTCGGGCCGGGCAATATGTGGGTGAATGTCGGCCAGCAGCAGTTTCATCTCCCGGCGAGTGACCCCCAAGTTTTCAGAGGTCATATCGGGGTTGTGGTTCCAGACTTGGGTACGTTGCAGACCCGGCTTGGGCGGGTGCAAAAGCGGCTCGCCAATACGGCCTTTCGTTGGTCGGCCAAAAGGGGTCATGTCGCAGTGACGTGTCCCTGGGGGAATCAGTTGCGCTGTTACGCGCCGAGTCCACAGTTCGGTAGCATGACCCTGGGCCTGCCGTATATCGAGATGCCCGTCGGGCCACGGACTGCGCGCGGGATCTGTCAGTTCTATCAGGAAGTGATGCAGACGCCGGCCACCGTCATCCAAGAGAGAGGCACGGCGATCGCCCAAGTCCAAGTCGGGCGTGCTCAGACCTTACGTTTTCGAGAAACCGCTCGGGCTATTCCGGCCTATGACGGGCACCATATTGCCGTATACATTACCAACTTTTCAGCCCCGCATAAATTCCTGAAACGTCATAAATTGATCACTCAAGAAAGCGATGATCATCAGTACCGCTTTCAGGCCATCGTGCATCCCAAAACCGGGCAAGTGTTATGCGAGCTTGAGCACGAAGTACGTAGCCTGTTCCATCCTATGTATGAGCGAGAGCTGGTGAATCGGAATGCTGACCAGAGCATCTTTGCGTATAGGAAAGGCCAGGATGCGTTTGCAGCCTGACTCTCCTCACCTCTAATACCCGCCGCGCTTATCTACGACATTGTCCATGGGCTCCGAGCGTAAATATTGGCTGAGTATGGGCCGAAACAACGCAACCGAATGTTCCCAATAGTTGGAGCGTATGCCGGAATAATGCGGGGTCAAAATGACGTTTGGGAGATGAAAGAGCTCGCTGTCTGACTCCGGCGGCTCAGGGTCGGTGACATCCAGCCCTGCGCCGCCAATGCGGTCTTCTTTGAGGGCGTGGATTAAGGCCGTTTCCTGAATAATCGCTCCGCGTCCGACATTAATAATAAAAGCCGTTGGTTTCATCAGCCGGAGTTCGGATGCTCCGATCAGGCCTTTTGTTTCTTGTGTGAGTGGCGCGGCTATCACCACATAGTCCGATTGCTGTAAGAGCTGGGCCAGGTCGTCTGGACCGAATAATTCATCAACACAGCTCGGTTTGTTTCCACTGCGGCGCTTATTTGCCACTACCCGCATCCCGAGCGCTTTGCAGCGTTCGGCAACAGCCAGGCCAATACTGCCGAGACCGATGATGCCGACCGTTCGGCTGTGGAGTTCGGAAATGAGCGGAAAGAGACTGAGCATTTCCTGACGTGCCCACTTGCCTGCGCGTTGGAAGGGATACGCCTCGTGGAAACGCCGCGCAAACATGATCATCACCCCGAGTACATGCTCGGCAATTGGAATGCCGTATAACCCGCGCGAGTTGGTGACAATGATGTCGCTTTCGATCATTTCCGGAAATAAGACATGTGTGGCTCCGGCTGACGTGAGATGCAGCCATTTGAGTTGTTTGGCGGCAGTGAAATCTGCTGTGCCAAAACGTACTGCATATAACACGTCGGTGTCCGCGAGTTCGGCCAGGCGTTGCTCCGGATTTTGGATCAGCTTGATCTTGGCCTGCGAGAATTCCGCCTGCAGCTGCTCAGCAAGGGCTAACGGAAATTCCGGGAATCCGGTCAGCCCGGCTGCCCCGGCAAATGAAATACTGACTTTGGTCATGGCTATCCTATCGAGAGGAACACGGCATGCTGCGCCTTGCTTTATACATCTGCACTCGGGCGCTTCTTTACAGTCCCATACCAGCGCTGTAGATGCTTCCATGCCGAATCAAGCTGGAAATCTGACCGCGCAGCAAATTCAACCGCGACGAACAGCATGATATCTGCAACAGAAAACGGTCCGGCCAGCCATTCGTTGGCTTCTAAATGATCATTGAAGAGGGAGAGCCGTTCAGTCAGCACCTTGCCGGCTTCCTCTACGACCTTGGGACTTTGCTCGACCCGGGAGGCAAAATACGGATTCGAGTGTAGAAAACGACGAGTCCCTTGCAGCAGAATTCCAAGCTCAGCCCTGCGCTCCCAGACCCGGACCAGTGCGCGCTCAAAAGGCGTTGGGCCGAAGAGTGGTGGATCGGGATGGAGCTCTTCCAGATACTCGATAATCGCCAGCGATTCGGGAATCACCGAGCCATCGTCGAGTTCGAGCATGGGAACCGCCCCAAACGGATTGCGCTGGAGGAAGTCTGGTTTACGTTGCTCGCTGCTCAAAAGATCGACTGCTTTGAGCGGGATGTTCAACCCTTTTTCAGCAAGATATATGCGGACCCGGCGGCAGTTTGGTGACTGGGGAAAGTCGTATAGTTGCATCAATATTCCCTTTCTCAAAGATTTAGGGATTTACAGTTGGACTCGGGTCTGCTTGGGAAGCAGTGTCTCTCGGTGACACCTCTTCCACCGAGGAGACCAGGAAACGTCGTTCTTGGGTATCCAGACGGCCTTCGATCGTAATGGGTTTGCCGATGATTTCTTGACTACTGAGGGTGTCTATGAGTTCGTCGGATCCGTAAAAGCGAATTTGCTTGAGGAGCACGTCTTGCTCAACCGCATGATCTTTCTGCTGCTGGGTGATCTGTTCAATTTTACCGATCCGGCGTAGTCGAGGCTGGTCCTTACTAAAAACGTTGACAGTAATGATGTCTTCGCGCTTCTCTTGGTCTAGTGGTAA
Source organism: uncultured Binatia bacterium (SeqCode) (assembly GCA_963581605.1). Classification (GTDB taxonomy): domain Bacteria; phylum Desulfobacterota; class Binatia; order Bin18; family Bin18; genus Bin18. Next base: position 2,288 of record CAUZQN010000247.1, on the reverse strand, counting down.
AAGCGCCCCTGTGATGCGCACGTGCAGCGGGCGATCGGGATAGGGATATTGGGCTTGCAGACCTGTCGTCCAGACAGTCAGGAAAAATAAAACAATAGACAGAGTACGAATGATGGACATAGTTTCTCCTGCTTGGTTGTGTTTGTAGAGGGTCAGATTGCGGGCATAGAATCAGGCATACTCTGCTCTTGGCCGTTGTCGCTTGCTGTTTCAAAACACTGGGCTTGTTCTTGTTGGACTCGTTTCAGCATATGTTTGAGTTCCTCGACATCACGTGAGATCTCTCGCAAGTGAGAGGTTGTGGTGAGTTCCCCTATTGTCCACATCAAGACGCCAATCATCAGACAGACCCAATATAGGACGGCGGCGCCTTCTGTATTCAGGTAACTTTTGGCTTGGTCCGTGGTTATGGACATGGTGGCTCTTTCCCAGATGTTCCTGCGCATTGTAACAGAATCCCACCAACGGTGGGACCGTCGGTGGCCGCCAGCGGTGTGACCGTTGTATTCGCTTTTCTCTCGGCATGAAATACGCTACGAAGGCAGAAGGAACTGGAAGGCCGGACTGTATGCAACACCGTGTTTTGTCCCCCTCGCTCATTCGGATCTTTCTGATCTTTTTGGTCTTGTCGGTGTTGCCGGCTATTGCACTTGCCCAGAGTGTGCCGATGCGCATCACCGGAGTGTTGCTCGACCCGGAAGATGATCCTGGTGAGTTTTACCCCTATATCGAAGTCAGCCTGGACGGAGAGCTGTGGAAGCTGCGGGTCCGAGACGTGGAAGTACGCAGTGCGGGAAACAGCGATCCCGCTATCCTGCGTCACCTAGGACGTCTCCTGATCTTAAAAGGGTCTCCAACGGTGATGGACTATCTCCAAGGCGATGAGGCAGAGGGACTGCCGTTGCATTTCGAAGGACGGCTGTACTTTAAGAAACGTGTCTTTCTGTTGAGTGCGGTGAGACCGGTCCAAGTGGAGACATCTACACACCCAGCCCCACAAAAAGGGTGTATCGGCGTGTGCCCGGATCCGCCCGTCCAGCGGTGGTAAAGCGTGCCAGGCTCTTCATGAGGAGAATGTGTATGACAGCCGTCGCCTTTGTACTCGGATCAGTTTATGTGGGCCGGCGCGATTGGCATGGCGCTGTTGCCGGCCACAGTCGCACCCATCGGACGGCTGTCCAACGGGCTGCCGGTCGGGGTACAGATTGTTGGACCGTACTTAGAGGATCGGACGACGATTGACGTCGCTCGCCGTCTGGCTGAGGTCATGGGTGGGTTTGAGCCGCCGCCGGGGTATTAGAGACGAGAAAATGAAAAAATGGGGCAAACGCATTCTCATACTCCTGGTATTTCTCGTGGCCGCTGGTGCAGGTCTGCTGTACCACCTCATCCACCGCAGCGATTCAATGATCGACGGAACAGTCGTCGTCGAAGGCATCTCTCAGCCTGTGAGGATCGTTCGTGACATTCATGGTGTTCCCCACATCTTTGCCCAAAACCAGCGTGACTTGGCTTTTGCTTTTGGCTATGCCCAAGCCCAGGATCGGCTGTGGCAGCTAGACCTGCTACGCCGCCTTGGCCAGGGCAGACTGGCGGAGACGTTTGGACCAGTTGCTGAGATGCCTGAAACCGATAAGTTCTTTCGGACGGTTCTCTTTGTGCCCGATCGAGAGGCACTCATCCAGCGTTCTCTCGATGCCCTCTCGCCTGAATCCCGAGAAGAGCTTGACGCCTTTCTGCTTGGAATCAATAGTTTTGTGACGCTCCATCCCGGCCAACTGCCGATTGAGTATTGGCTGCTCGGGCTGGAATTCGAGCCACTCAAAATTGAAGATATTGGCGCCATCCCGCTCACCTGGTGGCTGAGTCTGAACTACGATGATGAAGTCCTGTCTACCAAGATTGCAGCAAAGCTCGGGCCTGAAGTACTCGCAGAACTCTTTCCGGTTGCACCGGTGACGATCCTGCCCGGAGAGGTTGGGGCGCCCTCGCAGCTCAGATCTGTGGCTGGAGGGAAACCTCTTCTCCACCAAGGTGTGTTTCCCTTTGCTGAGCTGTCTGGTACGAGTCTTACCCGCCTCAGCTCTCACCTTGAAACCTCTGCTCAGACCGCTTTTGGTATGCCGAGAGCCATGCCGGCTGCCAGCAATAGCTGGGTGATTGGGGAAGCGGTCCACAAGCGGCAAACCAATTCTGGCCAGTGATCCCCACCTTGGCATAGGCATGCCATCTACTTGGTACGAGGCCCATCTTGTTGCGCCAGGGCGCGACGTCATCGGCGTGGCGCT